>CAZJZP010000019.1:332-12432 GCA_964550505.1 uncultured Prolixibacteraceae bacterium
AATTTATTCGCATTACTAATTCTGGAATTAAAGAAAGTCATCCACACGATATCACTATTACCAGAGAAGCTCCTAATTATAGTAGATAATAAAAAAAATATACAATTATGAAGACATTATTTTTTAGCATCATTTTCATTTCATTGAGCTTTTTAGCTAAAGCTCAGAATAACGAAGATCCTATCTTGCTTATTGTAAATGGTGAAGAAATTAAAAAATCCGAATTTTTATCCATTTACAATAAAAATAACAAAAACAATCAAATGATTGACAACAAATCAATCGAGGAATATCTTGAATTGTTTATCAACTTCAAACTTAAAGTCCACGAAGCTAAAGAATTAGGATATGACACTGTCCAATCATTTGTGAAGGAACTTGCTGGATATAGAGTTCAACTTGCAAAACCTTATTTAAGTGATCAAGATGTAAGCGAACAATTAATGCGAGAAGCCCATGAAAGAATGAATTGGGATATCAGGGCAAGCCACATTCTAATAAAAATCCCTGCCAATCCTTCTCCTAAAGACACACTTGAAGCTTATAACAAATGTCTTAAACTTAGAAAACGCATCCTCAATGGAGAAGATTTTGCTAGCGTAGCAAAAAAAGAATCTGAAGACCCTTCCGCTGGCGATAAATATGACGCAAAAGGTAATTTAATACAAGGTAACGGTGGAGATATCGGATATTTCTCTGCTTTTGATTTGGTTTATCCCTTTGAAAATGCTGCCTATAAGATGGAAATTGGTGAGATTTCTATGCCAGTTAGAACACAATTCGGTTATCATCTTATCAAAGTTAATGATAAGAAAAAAGCATTAGGTAAAGTTCAGGTTGCACACATTCTTATAAAAATTCCAGAAAATGCAACAGCTGAAGATTCAATAAAGGCTAAAACAAAAGCCGAAGAAGTATATCAAAAAATTCAAGCCGGAAGTGATTTTACTGAATTAGTTAAAAATTATTCCGACGATAAAGGTTCCTCTGAAAAAGACGGACTACTCCCTTGGTTTGGTTCTTTCAGAATGATTCCTGATTTTATTATTCCCATTTACGAAATGGAAATTGGAGATATTTCTACTCCGATTTTAACAAACTACGGATATCATATTATTAAATTAATCGACCACACTCCTATCGGAACTTACGAAGAAAGCCTTAATTTCATTAAACAAAAAATTGCTAAAGACAAACGTTCAGAAAAAACAAAAGACTCTTTTGTAAATAAACTTAAAAAAGAATACGGTTTTGCTGAAAATGAAAAAGCATTAGCTGATTTTTATGAAGTTGTTGATGATAGCATTTTCTACTCAAATTGGAAGATTGAAAAAGCAAAAGGCTTAAATGATTTGCTATTTACTATTGGAGATAAAGAAGTATATCAAGATGAATTTGCAGAATACTTAAGTCAACGACAAAGTTTTCAAAAAACTGGCTATGTGAAAGATTTTGTTGATATGCAATATAATAATTTTGTGCGTCAAACTTGCGTTAAATACGAAAGCACAAAGTTAGAAGAAAAATATCCCGAATTTAAAGCACTTCTTAATGAATATCGAGACGGTATTCTTCTTTTCAACCTGACAAATGATAAAGTTTGGGAAAAAGCAGTTACAGATACGCTAGGTTTAGAAGCTTTCTATGAAGAGAATAAGTCAAAATACATGTGGGAAGAACGCGTTGAAGCATATATTTATACTTGCCAAACAGAAAAAATAGCAAAAAAGCTCTATAAAGATCTAAAAAAAGGAAAACTAAGTCCGCAAGATTTACTTAATAAGTATAACGATGATTCACAATTAAATCTAAGTGTTAAAACAGATAAATTCCGTAAAGGCGACAACGAGATTATTGACGGCATTGAATGGAAAGAAACAGTTACTAAACCTTTTCAAAGCGGAGAAAACTATATTGTAGTTGACATTAAAGAAGTATTGTCTCCTCGTCCGAAAGAAATAAAAGAAGCCCGCGGAATTATCACTGCCGATTATCAAGACTATTTGGAAGGTCTTTGGATAAAAAATCTGCGAGAAAAATATGAAGTGAAAGTTTTTGATGATGTGTTGAAAAGCATTAAATAATTCATGCCCTTATTCAAACATATTGTCTATATCCTTTTTCTGGCTTTAGCTGTTTTTTCTTCATGTAAACCGAAAACGCATGAGGAAAAAGTCTTAGCTAAAGTAAACGATGCTATATTATCTGCTGATGAAGTAGAAGAAATTATTCCTGATAACGCTAGTGAAGAGGATAGCTTATACATCACTCAATCCTATATCAATCAATGGATTAAGTCTCAGCTATACCTTTCTCCAGCAAAATAAAATCTAAATTTAGAAGAGATGGATTTTGAAAAAGAAATACAGGATTACAAAAATTCATTGATTATCCAAGCTTATCAGGAAGAACTTCTACGTCAAAAAGTTTCTGAAACAACTATAAGTGAAGATGATATTATGGAATATTACGAAAGCAATAAAGAGAGTTTTACTTCTACAGAGAAAAGCTTTAATCTACGATATTTTATTGCTCCTGAAGAAAGCTTTGACAAAAACCAATGTAAAGAACTCATTCAATCAAAAAACAAAAAAGAAGCTTTTGAATCTTTCTGTTTACGACACGCATTGGATTTTTACATTGATGACGAACAATGGTTAACAGCTAAAGAAATCCACACAATGCTACCAGTATTTCTTAGTAATCAAATTCTTTCAAGCCCAGAAAAGCAGTTTGTTGAATATAATGATTCACTAAATTATTACGCGATTATGTTGTTTGATATCAAGGAAGCTAATGAAATAAAAGCAATTGAAATGGTAGAAGATGAAATTAAACAAATCTTGTTGTTTAAAAAACAAGGTGAATTTTTAAATAATTTTGAAAAAGAAATGATTAATGATGCTGAAAAGAAAGGTGAAATTGAAGTTTTTATGCAATAAATAAACAGCATCAGAGTTATAAACAAATCATTAATAAATTAAGATTTTAACAAACAAAATTCGAAAAAAAACCTAGATGAAAAAAATATTGATATTCGTTCTTATTCTAGCTTTAACTACACTAAAGCTTGCAGCACAAGACAAGATTGTTGATAAGGTAATCGCAATAGTAGGAGAAAAAATGGTACTGCTGTCTGATGTTGAGACACAATATCAACAATATTTTATGCAAGGCAATGTTGGTGAACCTCAAGAAACAAAATGCAGTATTTTGGAAGAAATGCTCTTACAAAACCTATTATTAAACCAAGCTGAAATCGATAGTATTGAGGTAAGTCCAGAAGAAATTGAAAGTGAAATCGACAGACGTTTACGCTTTTTTATTGCACAAATAGGTTCTAAGGAAAAACTGGAAGAATTTTATAATAAAAGTATAATTGAAATTAAAGAAGAATTTCGTTCTTCTATTAGAGACCAAATCCTAGTACAAAAAATGCAAGCTAAGGTAACAGAAGATGTTACTATAAGTCCAAAAGAAGTTCAATCTTATTTCAATGCTATACCGAAAGACAGTTTGCCCATGATAGAGTCTGAATACCAAATAGGCGAAATAAAGATCACTCCTACTATTGGAAAAAAATCAAAAGATGAAGCAAAAAATAAATTAATTGATATACAAAAAAGAATTCTAGAAGGTGAAAGTTTTGAAACGCTTGCCATTCTATATTCAGAAGACCCTGGCTCTGCTAAAGACGGCGGGGAACTTGGCTTTCATAGTCGTGGCGAACTCTATCCCGAATTTGAAGCTGCTGCATTTAAACTAGCCAAAGGCGAAACTAGCGAGATAATTGAGTCTGCTGCTGGCTTTCATATTATTCAAATGATAGAAAGAAGAGGCGATAACATTAATGTTCGACATATTCTAATTAAACCTAAAGCTGACATAAGTGAAATCACTAAGGTAATCAAAGAATTAGATAGCCTCTCTGTCCTTATCAATAACAATACCCTCAGTTTTCAGGAAGCAGCCAAATCTGTTAAGGAAAAATACAAAGACAACGAAAGTGGTATGATGATGAATCAATACTCTGGTTCAAATTACTTTAAAGCAGATGATTTGAGTACTAATATGTTTTTTACTATCGATAAACTCCAAGTTGGTAAAGTTTCAAAACCCGCTAAAACTCAAGACGAATTTGGAAAAGATGTGTATCGGATTTTATATTTGCATGCACGTACAAAACCACATATTGCCAATCTGGAAGATGATTATGACTTTATAAGCAAACAAGTGCTGAATAATAAAAAACAAGAAAAACTTTACAAATGGGTAAGAGCAAAACAAAAAGCAACATATATTGTAGTGATGCAACCCTATGCTACCAATTGTAGTTTTAATTTTAATTGGAATAAATCGAATGAATAAATTTAAGACTGACGCAGAAGCAATAGACAATCTCTTTCGAATAAGAAAAGAGCTTGAAAAGGAAATCGGAAAAATTATTGTTGGACAGAAGGATGTTATTCGAGCTATTTTAATCAGCATCTTCAGTAAAGGGCATTGTTTACTAGTTGGTGTTCCTGGATTAGCTAAAACACTAATGGTAAACACTCTTGCCAAAACATTACAGCTACAATACAGCCGAATACAATTCACACCCGACCTAATGCCTTCAGATATTATTGGCACTGAAATTCTTAACGAAAATAGATCTTTCACTTTCAACAAAGGTGCTGTGTTTGCAAATCTTATTCTCGCCGACGAAATTAATAGAACACCACCCAAAACACAATCAGCATTGTTAGAAGCAATGCAAGAAAAAGCAGTTACCGTTGCAGGAGAATCACATAAGTTAGAAGAACCATTTTTCGTTTTAGCAACGCAAAATCCCATAGAACAAGAAGGAACCTATCCTCTTCCTGAAGCACAATTAGACCGTTTTATGTTTAATATCTGGCTCGGTTATCCATCTTTTGAAGAGGAAATTTCTATTGTAGAACAAACAACTGGTGAATTATTTGCTGTTGCCGATACCCTTCTCAATAAAGAAGATATCTTATATTATCAGGATTTAGTAAGAAAACTTCCTGTAGCTGATAATGTATATAATTATGTGGTAAGCTTAGTTACTGCCACCAGACCTGAAAACCAAAACGCTCCAGATATTACAAAAAAATACATCACCTGGGGTGCTGGTCCTCGTGCTTCACAATTTTTAATATTGGGAGCAAAAGCAAATGCAGCACTTAACGGAAAATATTCTCCTGACATCGAAGACGTTAAAGCTATAAGCCTTACTGTTCTCCGACACAGAATCGTACGAAATTACAAAGCCGAAGCCGAAAACATTAGTACTGATACGATTATCCTTGAGTTACAAAACATTATCGATAAACAATTTATTTAAAATGATTATACGTTTACTTTTAGTCTTTATTTTTCTAAGCTTTTTCAATCTTACAAATGCTCAGACTAATAAAACTATGCTTTTTGAAGGTCAGCTAAGAGAATATAAAGAATATGTTCCCGCAATTTATAATGCTAACACCCCTGTTCCTGTTGTTTTTTGCTTACATGGTCTTGGAGACAATATGAATAATTTTTATAATATTGGGATGAACTATATTGCCGATACAGCAAACTTTATTGTAATAACACCACAAGCTATGAATTCAATGATGGGAAATGCTTGGAATTCTGGTGCGTCTTATTATGGAATAGTATTAAATGGAAATATCAATGACGTTGGATTTATTCACGCCATTTTAGATAGTTTAGACCAAGAATACAATATTGATTTATCGCGCATTTATGCTTGTGGCTTTTCTATGGGGGGATTTATGTCTAATCGATTAGCCTGTGAATCCACAGATAAATTTGCTGCTATTGCAAGCGTAGCAGGCACTATTGGCAATTCGCTCCAATGCAATCCATGGGGAAATATCCCTGTTTGTCACTTTCATGGAACAAATGATTCGACAGTTAAATATATCAACAACGATTATGGCATCGATGCTGAGGATTTAGTTAATTATTGGGTAACTCATAATAATTGTGATACGGTGGCTGTCCATACAGCATTGCCTGATCTTGTTGCAGACGGAAAAACAGTTGAACACTATTACTATGGCAATGGAAATAATAATACATCCGTAGAATTTTATAAAATTAATGGAGGAGAGCACGAATGGTTATATTACCCTCAAAATGATATTACCTATACAATTTTAATTTGGAATTTTTTAAGGAAACACAGTAAAACTCCAACTTCAATCCAAAAACAGAACTATACTCCAAAATTTGAAGTATTCCCTAATCCTGCTTCTGCATTCTTTATTGTGGAAAGCAATATTACAGAACAAATATCAATCTATGATATTCAAGGGAAATTAATCCTTAATCATAAATGTACTACAGAAAAAACCACCATTAACACTCAAAACTTCGCTCCTGGAATATATATTGTTAAACTTCAAGGAAAAGATTCTTCTCATTACAAAAAAATAATTATACAATAAAGTCGATTCCTATTTTTCCAAATTTTTAAAATACTTGGATGAACCAGGAAACAGCTCTTTTCTTCGAAATGCATAATAAAAAACAAACCAAATTATAGATACAAATAAGGAAAGAAAAAACAAAGCATTAAAATAAATCTCTCTAAAAGTATATATAATTGCTTTTTTCGGATTCGATTCCCTATATAAAATCTTAATTCCATCCTCTTTACCCATATATCTACAAGAAACATTTCTCATGCAATATTCTTTGTTATCAACGATATAGCATAAAATACAAGCATGTGCATTTATGTCTTGCTCATAAACAAGTATTTCATCTGTAAATTTTCCATCTATTAAAAATTCCCAATGCAAAGAAAATGGAAATATTAGAAGTAAAAATAAGACAAGATAATGTGTATGTTTCTTTATATAACCCATGTATTTTTTTTACGAAGCTAATCTAATAATTTTGTGGAAAAAAAAGCAGATAATTCTACTTTTTGACCAAGCTTTTAGGAATTATTTTTTTACTTTAGCAGAAATTAACAAAAAATTAATCATTATGATAAATAAAGTCCTTTTTAATCCTAAAAGCATAGTTGTAGTTGGAGCTTCAAATGAAATAAAAAAGCCCGGAGGAAAAATTTTAAAAAACATAGTAGATGGAGGTTTTCAAGGAGAGATTTTTGTTGTTAACCCCAAAGAAGAAGAAATACAAGGAATAAAATGCCATAAAAAGGCAGAAGATTTACCTGAGGTTGATTTAGCGATTCTTGCAATTGCTGCAAAATACTGTCCTTCAACAGTTGATATTCTTTGTAAAACAAAAAACACTAAAGCTTTTATTATCCTTTCGGCTGGATTTAGTGAAGAAAGTGAAGAAGGAGCCGTATTGGAAAAACAAATTGTGGATAGTATCAATGCTGTTGACGGAGTTTTAATAGGTCCAAATTGTACTGGAATTCTCACTCCAAAGCACCATAGTATCTTTACTTATCCAATACCCAAACTAGACCCTCAAGGTTGTGACTTCATTTCTGGTTCTGGAGCTACTGCTTGCTTTATCATGGAAGCAGGAATTCCTAAAGGCTTAAGCTTTGCAAATGTTTTTAGTGTAGGGAATTCTGCTCAATGCGGCGTTGAAGAAATTCTACAACATCTTGACGAAACTTTTGATCCCAATACCAGTTCAAAAGTAAAATTACTTTACATCGAAAATATCAACAAACCGCAAATGCTCTTAAAACACGCCATTTCTTTAATTAAAAAAGGCTGTAAAATTGCTGCGGTTAAATCAGGTTCATCAGAAGCTGGTAGCAGAGCAGCCTCATCACACACAGGGGCACTTGCCAGTCCAGACGTTGCTGTAGAAGCTTTATTCAGAAAGGCGGGAATTGTTCGCTGTTATGGAAGAGAAGATTTAATCAGCGTTGCCTCTGTTTTTATGCATCCTGAATTAAAAGGAAAACGATTAGCCATTATAACACACGCTGGAGGTCCTGCAGTTATGCTTACCGACGCACTTTCTAATGGCGGAATGGAAGTTCCGCATATCGACAATCCACACAGCAAAGATTTACTCGA
Organism: uncultured Prolixibacteraceae bacterium; assembly: GCA_964550505.1. GTDB lineage: Bacteria > Bacteroidota > Bacteroidia > Bacteroidales > CAZJZP01 > CAZJZP01. Next base: position 8,363 of record CAZJZP010000019.1, read on the forward strand.
AAACTTATTCCCCGGTTCTTCTGTTGCCAACCCAATTGACTTTTTAGCAACAGGAACAGCTGAACAACTCGGCACTATTATCGATTTCGTGGATAAGAAATTTGATGAAATTGATGGGATGGTTGTTATTTTTGGAACACCTGGACTCTTCCCTATTCACGATGTATATGCTGTTTTAGATGAAAAAATGAAATCTGCTAAAAAGCCAATTTTCCCAGTACTTCCTTCCACGCTAACCGCAGAAGAAGAAGTAAAAGATTTCTTAGCTAAAGGACGTATCAATTTCCCCGATGAAGTAATTTTAGGTAATGCTATTTCAAGGGTTTACCATACTCCGAAGATTTTATCTTCCGATACTGAATACGCCAAAATAGACCAAAAAGCAGTAAGAAATATAATAGACAGCTGCGAAAATGGCTATATCGCACCCGACAAAATACAAGCACTTCTTGATGCTGCTGGAATTCAAAGAGCTGGAGAAGCTATTGTGAAAACAACTGAGGATGCAATTAGTGAATCTGAAAAATTAGGTTTCCCTGTCGTGATGAAAGTAGTTGGTCCTGTGCATAAATCTGACGTTGGCGGCGTTGTACTTAACGTCAAAGACAAGGAAACATTAGAAAAAGAGTTTAACAGAATGATTCAAATTAAAGATACTACTGCTATTCTTTTACAACCAATGCTTAGTGGAACGGAACTTTTTGTCGGAGCAAAAAAAGAAAGTAATTTCGGACACATGGTACTTTGTGGTATGGGTGGAATTTTTATCGAAGTCTTAAAAGACGTTCAGGCTGCTCTTTGTCCTGTTAGCAAAACAGAAGCAAAAACCATGATTCGGGAACTAAAAAGCTATAAAATTATTGAAGGAACAAGAGGTCAACAAGGAATAAATGAAGATGCTTTTATCGACACTATTTTCAGACTATCTGCCTTACTCGAAGCTGCTCCCGAAATAATTGAATTAGACTTAAATCCATTACTTGGCACTGCAGAAAAAGTTGTTGCTGTAGATGCTAGAATAAATATCGAAAAAAAATCATTATTATTATTGACTAAACTTCACTAAAAAATGATAACAAAAATAATTGTATTATCCATCTATGCCTTGATGATTATTATCATCGGCATCCTTGGTTTGAGAAAAACCAAAAACTTTAATGATTTCTTCCTCGGAGGAGGAAAAGTAGGTCCTTGGATGTCTGCTTTTTCTTATGGGACAGCCTATTTTTCTGCTGTTATTTTTATCGGTTTTGCTGGTAAGGTAGGTTGGGCTTTTGGCCTTTCCGGATTATGGATTGCTGTTTTCAATGCTCTTGTTGGAGTGATGCTCGTTTGGAGTGTAATGGGCTGGAAAATTAAAAAAATGTCTGTCGAATACAAGGTAAGTACTATGAGCGAGTTTTTGGAAAAGCGTTACGACTGCTCAACATTAAAACTCCTCTCAGCCATTGTAATTTTCATATTTCTAATCCCATACTCTGCTGCTGTATTTATGGGGTTATCCTATCTTTTCGAGATTTCTTTAGGAATACCTTATATCTATGTTTTGATATTAATGGGAAGTTTTACCGCTTTCTATATTATTCTTGGAGGATATAAATCAATGGCAATGATTGATATGATTTTTGGTATTATCATGTCGGTTGGTGTTGTTCTATTATTCTATTTCACTACACAAAAAGGTGGTGGAATTACAAATATTACTGACAGTCTTGCAGCAATGGAACCCAAACTTACAAAAATGATAGGACCTCCAGGCTGGTGGCCACTTTTTGCTCTGGTATTTCTTACTAGTATTGCTCCTTTTGCTATGCCACAATTAGTGCAGAAATTTTATGCAATTAAGGACAAAAAATCAATACGGATTGGAGCTATAGCCTCTACCTTTTTTGCTTTCCTTATTGGTGGAGTTGCTTATTATTTAGGATCTACTACACGCTTTTTTATCAATCCTGAATCCGCACCGGCTATTTTTAATGCCGAAGGAATTCCTGATTTTGATAAATTAATGCCGGAATTATTGACTAATGTTATTCCTTCATCTCTTTCGGTAATAATATTATTGCTGATACTCTCTGCATCCATGTCAACATTAGCTGCATTGGTTCTTATCTCTAGTTCTTCTTTCTCTAAAGATTTTTTCGCAGGTTTTATCAATAAAAAAATAACGGACAAAAAGCTTACACTTATGATGCGCTATATGAGTGCTGTTTTTGTCTTATTAGCAGTACTTTTTGCCGCAATAGAACTTGATGTAATTGTTGAAATACTTGGTATTTCATGGGGTGCACTAGGCTCATTCTTCTTAGGACCCTTTATTTGGGGACTATTCAGTAAAAAAGTACATCGCTACGGAGCTTTTGCTTCTGCTGTTGGAGGATTAGGAATTTGTTTGGGACTATATTTTGGAGGCATGTCATCTCCTGAAGCTGGAACAATTGGTATGCTTGCATCTATTGCTATTAATCCTATCTTCAGTTTTATTATCCCTTACAAGAAAAAAGAAGAAAAAACCGCTGATATGCCCGAGATAAACATGAATTAACAATAAAATGTATCTTTTATGGACACAACAACTATAAAAACACCTATTGACAAGAATCTTGTTGATAGTTTAATTCAAAAGAATAAAATCAAAGAAGTAGGCACTTCTTCTATTCGTGAAATAAAAAAACTCATTGACGACATTGAGAAGGAAAGCGGAGAAAAGTTTATCCGCATGGAAATGGGGATTCCCGGACTTCCAGCCTCGCAAATAGCTATTCAAGCAGAGAAAGATGCTTTAGACCGTGGAGTTGCCTCCATCTATCCTGATATTCATGGAATTCCCCAATTAAAAGAAGAAGCTTCGCGTTTTGTAAAAAACTTTATGGATATTGATGTTAATCCAGCTTGTTGCATACCAACTGTTGGCTCAATGCAAGGGGGCTTTGCTGCTTTTATGACACTGAATCGCTTAGTAAAAGGAAAAAACAAAACATTATTTCTTGATCCTGGCTTCCCCGTTCACAAGCAACAAATGAAAGTCTTGGGTCTGAAATATGAAAGTTTTGATGTGTATAATTTTCGAGGAGAAAAACTACGCGATAAATTAGAGGCTTATCTTTCCAAAGGAGATATTTCATCCTTACTATACTCCAATCCAAACAATCCATCATGGATTTGTTTTACAGAGCTTGAACTAAAAATCATTGGCGAAATAGCTAAGAAATATGATGTGGTTGTAATTGAAGATTTAGCTTATTTTGCGATGGATTTTCGTAAAGATTTATCCAAACCGGGTCTTCCTCCCTTTCAAGCCACTGTTGCAAAATACACAGACAAATACATACAGTTTATTTCCAGTTCCAAAGCCTTTAGTTATGCTGGTCAACGAATCGGATTAATGATTATTTCCAATGTATTATTCGACTCAAATTATCCTGATTTATTAGATTATTATTCTTCTGAAAACTTTGGCCATGCTATGATTTTCGGAACAGTATATGCGCTAAGTTCAGGAACAGCACATGCTCCGCAATATGCTCTAGCTGCAATACTAAAAGCTGTGAATGAAGGGAAATATAATTTTATTGATGACGTAAAAGAATACGGTGAAAAGGCGAAAATAATGAAAAAACTATTTTTGGATAATGGTTTTAAAATTGTGTACGATAAAGATCAAGAAGAGCCAATCGCAGACGGATTCTATTTTACGATTTCTTATCCAGGGATGACTGGAGTGGAATTATTGGGAGAATTAGTTTATTACGGAATAAGCGCAATTTCGTTAGCAATAACTGGTAGCGAACGCACGGAAGGCTTGAGAGCCTGTGTTTCTCTAGTCAAACGTAATCAATTTGACACGCTGGAAAAACGCTTAAAACAATTCCATCAACATCATCCTTCAATATAAATCTAATATAAATTGGTTTTTTTAACATTCTGAAATTAGTTTTTAAAAATAAAATGCGTAATTTCGTAGCATTGTATAACTGGAATCATTTTTTTGAATTTAAATTAATAACACATGGCAAAAATTAAAGGCAAAATTGTAGTTGACATTGAAAGGTGTAAAGGATGTGGAGTAT
>CAZJZP010000019.1:12532-16853 GCA_964550505.1 uncultured Prolixibacteraceae bacterium
AAAATTAAAGGCAAAATTGTAGTTGACATTGAAAGGTGTAAAGGATGTGGAGTATGCATTCCAGCCTGTCCTAACGATGTCATTGCATTAGCAAAAGAGGTAAATGGCAAAGGCTATCATTATGCAGAAATGATTAACGATGAATGCATAGGATGTGCTAATTGTGCCATAGTTTGTCCTGATGGCGTTATAAGCGTTTACAAGACAAAATTGTAATAAGTTTTAAGTATTAAAAATTAAAAAATAATAGAATGAAAGAATTAAGGTTAATGAAAGGCAATGAAGCTATAGCAGAAGGAGCTATTCGTGCAGGAATGGACGGATACTTCGGCTATCCTATCACGCCTCAATCAGAAGTCTTAGAATACCTAATGGCTGTTAAGCCTTACGAAACAACAGGTATGGCTGTATTACAAGCAGAAAGCGAAGTTGCTTCCATCAATATGCTTTATGGTGGTGCTGCTTGCGGTAAAATGGTAATGACATCATCTTCAAGTCCTGGTGTCAGCCTAATGCAAGAAGGCATTTCTTATATGGCCGGCGCAGAACTTCCTTGTTTACTTGTAAATGTTGTTAGAGGAGGCCCTGGATTAGGAACTATTCAACCATCACAATCAGATTATTTCCAATCTGTTAAAGGTGGCGGACACGGAGATTATAGACTAATCACCCTCGCTCCTGCTTCTGTTCAAGAAATGTACGACCATGCTCAAATAGGTATCGACTTAGCATTTAAATACCGAAATCCGGTTATGATTCAATCCGACGGAGCAATTGGTCAAATGATGGAAAAAGTTGTTATTTCTGAACAACGTCCAAGAAGAAGTTTTGAAGAAATAGTTAAAACATGTCCTTGGGCTACTACAGGAAAAACTCCCGACAGAGAAAGAAATATAGCAACTTCTTTGGAACTTGATTCCGCAAAACAAGAAATGGTAAACCACAAAATTCAGAGCAAATACCGGGAAATAGAAAAGAATGAAGTTCTATTCGAAGCTATTCACACTGAAGATGCTGAATATCTTTTTGTTGCTTACGGAGTTAGTGCAAGAATATGTCAAAAAGCAATTCAATTAGGAAGAGAAAATGGAATGAAAATCGGATTATTACGTCCTATTACCCTCTATCCTTTCCCAACAGAAGAAATCAAACGCTTATCACAACAAGTAAAAGGAATTCTCTCTGTTGAAATGAGTGCAGGACAGATGATAGAAGATATTAAACTTGCTACAGAATGTAAAATAAAAGTTGAACACTTTGGTCGCTTAGGTGGTATCATTCCTTCACCGGAAGAAATCCTTGAAGCCCTAAACCAAAAAATCATAGGAGGATAAACTATGGACGATCAAATCATAAAAGAAGAAAATTTAGTATATACTAAATCTAAGGTAATGACCGATAACGTGCTTCACTATTGTCCTGGTTGTGGACACGGTACAGCACACAGATTAATTGCTGAAGTTATCGAAGAAATGGGAATTCAGGAAAAAACTATTGGTATTGCGCCCGTAGGATGTTCTGTATTAGCCTATAACTATCTTCATATTGACTGGCAACAAGCTGCTCACGGAAGAGCTCCTGCGCTAGCTACAGCAAGTAAACGCCTATTACCTGATCACTTTGTTTTTACTTATCAAGGTGATGGCGACTTAGCAGCTATTGGTACAGCTGAAACAATACACGCTTGTAATAGAGGTGAAAATATTTGTATTTTCTTTGTTAACAACGGTATTTATGGTATGACTGGTGGTCAAATGGCACCTACTACCCTCCCTGGCATGAAATCTTCTACTTGTCCCTTTGGACGAGAAACAGATATTATGGGAAATCCATTAAAAATTACTGAACTTGTGGCTCAACTTCCCGGAACGTGTTATGTTACTCGCCAATCTGTTCATACTCCTAGAAATGTCAGAAGAACTAAAAAAGCCATTCAAAAATCTTTTGAATTGCAAAAAAATAAAAGAGGTACAACATTCGTGGAAATAGTTTCTAACTGTAATTCCGGATGGAAAATGACACCAGTTAAAGCAAATGAATGGATGGAAGAAAATATGTTCCCATTCTTTCCTCTTGGGGATATTAAAGTACCGGAAGAATAATATGTAATTTAAAAAATCTAATAATATGACTGAAGAAATAATCATCGCAGGTTTTGGAGGACAAGGTGTTTTATCTATGGGTAAAATCCTTGCATATTCAGGACTAATGCAAGATAAAGAAGTAAGTTGGATGCCTTCTTACGGTCCCGAAATGCGTGGTGGTACTTCAAATGTACAAGTTATTATCAGCGACGAAAGAGTAAATTCGCCCATTCTAACTGTTTTTGATACTGCTATCATTTTAAACCAACAATCTCTGGATAAATTTGAACAAGCTGTTAAACCAGGAGGCTCTCTTTTTTATGACCCTAATGGTGTTACAAGACATCCAGAAAGAAAAGACATCAATATCTATAAAATGGAAGCTTATGACTTAGCTTCAAAAGAAGGAATCTTAAAATCATTTAATATGATTATACTTGGAGGATTCCTCAAGATCAAACCCATTGTAAAAATGGAAAATGTTATCAAAGGATTAAAAAAATCAATACCTGAAAGATATCATCATCTTATTCCTCAAAATGAAGATGCTATCAAGAAAGGTGCTGAAATTATTCAAACTGTGCATACAGTTTAATCTCATAAAAAGACCGATAATTTCGGTCTTTTTTTATCCTTTTTTTATTTATAAAATCTAAACAATATAAGCCTTTTTATTGTTAGTATTTTAATAGTATTGTAAGCATAATAACAAAACCATCAAAATTAAGATTACTTATGACAGCATATTTGGAAAAATTAGATCACATTAGTATATCAGTAAAATCACATCAATTATTAAAACAATTACTCAACGAAAACCCAACACTTGAAGAAATAATTCGAAAATCAAAATCACCTAAAGAAGCACAAGCAAAAATTAGAGAATGGATAATTCCAATTATCAAAAAAAGAAAAACTCCTTATCTATTTTATACTGGAGAAATTAGCGGAAGAGAAGCTTTTGAACAACTTAGTTGGAAAGATTACGCCGCCATTCGTATCCTCGATTATATTGATTATGCTTGCTTAAAACAAAAAGATTTAAATATTAAGAAAAGACTAGCTTATTCAAATCCTTTCCGTATGCTTTGGTTGGCGGTAAAAAAAGGAAGCAGCGGAGCTAAACCGTATTTTTTTCTTGATATGATATATCTTTTCAGACAATTTAACGGGAAATTAAAACAAGAAATACCTGAAAAAGACAAGATTCTAAACTGGATGGATAGATGGAAAAGCGGTCTTGATGCAGAAATAAAAACACTTCAAGAAAAAAATAAAAAACGTATCATCCGTCTTATTGTGAAGAAAATCAATAAAGGCAAAATTCAGGATTCAAAATATTTCTTTGATGAAGGAATGACCGAAGAAGAAAAGTGTCAAAGAGTTCACGAATGGTGGGAAGACAAAACTTTTCACCTACGCTTTGCCATTAGAACAGCAGACTTATTAAATGAGTTTTTGGATTATTCCATCGACCCTGATACGATGGAGATTCTTTACGAGGCAGAGAAAAAAGGAATTCCATTCTTTGTAAACCCTTATTATCTTTCACTACTTTTAGTTAATCCGCCCGATCACCTTGTAGGTCAAGACCTTGCTATTAGATCGTATGTGATTTACAGTCAGGAGCTTGTACGAGAATTCGGCGATATTCATGCATGGGAAAAAGAAGACGAAGTAAAACCTGGAAAACCAAATGCAGCAGGATGGTTATTACCCACTAAACATAATATCCACCGAAGATATCCAGAAGTATCAATCCTTATCCCAGATACTCAAGGTAGAGCCTGCGGAGGTCTTTGTGCTTCTTGCCAACGAATGTATGATTTTCAAAATGGACATTTGAATTTTAATCTCGATAAACTCAAAGCCAAAGAGAAATGGGATGAGAAACTTAAACGCTTATTATCTTATTTTGAACATGATTCCCAACTTCGCGACATCTTAATTACTGGAGGAGATGCTTTGATGAGCTCTGATAAATCACTAGAGAAGATATTGGATGGAGTCTATGATGTTGCTGTTAATAAAATTGAAGCCAATAAAAAAAGAAAAGATGGTGAAAAGTATGCAGAAATTCTTCGGGTAAGATTAGGGACTAGACTGCCTGTTTATCTGCCACAAAGAATTACAGATAACTTAGTTTCTATTCTTAGAAATTTTAAAGAAAAAGCTTCTGCTGTTGGAATAAAACAATTTGTTATTCAAACACATTTTCAATCTTTACTCGAAATTAC
>CAZJZP010000020.1:0-5155 GCA_964550505.1 uncultured Prolixibacteraceae bacterium
ATCGGTTTGATGAAAATGCTTCCGAATATGACCGTAATTAATCCCTGTGATTTTAATCAAACAAAAGCTGCTACCAAAGCAATTGCAAAACATCAAGGTCCTGTGTATTTGCGCTTTGGAAGACCAAAACATCCCGTTTTTATGCCAGAGAATGATTTTGAAATCGGTAAGGCAATAACACTAAAAGAAGGAAAAGATGTGAGTATTTTTGCTTGTGGACATTTAGTGTGGGAAGCGCTACAAGCAGCCATACAATTGCAAGAAAAAGGAATTGATGCTGAAGTAATTAATGTACACACCATAAAACCCTTAGATAATGAAGCAATTTTAACCTCCGTTAAAAAAACAAAATATGCAATCTCTGCTGAAGAACATTTTATTAATGGGGGTCTTGGTGATAGTATTGCTCAATTGCTTGTAAAGGAATATCCTGTTCCAATGGAAATAATTGGAGTTGATGATTGTTTCGGAGAAAGTGGAACTCCTGCTCAATTAATGGAAAAGTATAAATTAAATGCGCCATCCATCGTTGAGAAAACAATGAGACTTCTCCAAAAACAATCTTAATTCTAAAAATTAATACTACATTTGTCGAAAGATTTATGTACTTAAACAGAACAAATGAGTTCTCAATCTGATAATGAAATCATGCGATGTATTAAAGACCCTGCCTTATGTGAGAAGGGTTTTAATATGTTGGTTTCAAAATATAGCCAGCAAATATACTGGCATGTCAGGAGGATAGTGTTCGACCATGAAGATGCAAACGATATTACTCAAAATGTTTTTATAAAAATCTGGAAAAATATTCATTCTTTTCGAAATGAAGCAAAACTTTACACTTGGATTTATCGCATTTCAACTAATGAAGCAATTAGTTTCTTAAAACAAAACAACAAACATAAAAATGCCAGCATTAATGATTTTGAAGAAATGATTGGTGGAAGTGCTGATGACAATTTCTTTAGTGGAGATGAAATTCAACAGAAATTGCAAAAGGCTGTTCAAAGTCTTCCTAAAAAGCAACGCTTGGTTTTCTTGATGAAGTATTATCAAGAATTACCTTATGAAGAAATTTCAAAAATTTTAAATACATCAACGGGCTCATTAAAAGCGAGTTATCATCATGCTGTAAAAAAAATAGAAAATTTTTTAAGTGATGATTAAACCTTTATATAATATATGAGTCAAAAAAATGAAGCAATTGGGCATGAAGGATATAAATAAAGCAAATGAACTGAATATGACAAACATGGCTCCAAATCTTAACAATATTCCTAAGGAAAACCCTTTTCGGGTACCGGATGGTTATTTCCAAGATTTGGAGCAGTCTATTCTAGAACAAACAAAAAACATTAATCCGAAGAAACAATCTTGGTATAATCAACCCTATTTTTATATCTCTGTTGCTGCAATACTTATTATTGCTATTCTCTTTAGTTATAACAAACTTACTACCTCTGAGACCGAAAAGCAAGACGAGATTGAAACAGTTGACTCTCCCGAACTTCAAAACAACTTCAACAATATTAACTTACAAAAACAAACACTCGAACGTGTGCTTCATGATTCTGATTATATTTCGCTTTCTAAAGACTTCAATAAAAGCAAGCATTTTGAAATAGATAAAATCAACCACATTGCTAAGAATTACAACGCTTATTCTACCCTTTATGATAAACATAACAACACGCTTATCATAGAGAAAATGGATGCAATGAAACAATATAAAATTGCTTCTAATGAGAAAGAGGAAGGAAAAGCCTTTTATGGCACAACAAAGCAAACAGAAGAAAACAGCAGCAAATATGAAGATTATTTTGCTGGACCTTTCCAAGGAAGTAACAAAACAAAAGCTGTTAATAAACAAAATGCAGATAATAAGATTTTAGAGCCTGTTGACAGAAATATGCGTCTCCCTGTTCTTTACATTGGAAATGACACTTGTGTTGAAAAAGCGATTACACTAGATGCAGGTAATTACGGAAGAAATTACGACTATATTTGGTCAACTGGTGAACGTTCTAGAAGCATTAATGTCAATAAAACAGGAACCTATAGTGTAACAGTATCCAATAAGTCAAATCCTGGTATCACGCTTTCTGACCAGATTAAAGTTAATGTATTGCCAGCTCCTAATATTTCCATAGAAGAAACATTTATTACTGGCTGCCAAGATAAAGGCGTAAATCTTAATGCAAATGTCGGACAAGAATATTCCTACAAATGGTATCCAACTGGGCAAAACTCCCCTTCCATTAATGTTAAAAAAGATGGAATGTATGTGGTAGAAATTACAGGATGCAGCAGTTTTAGAGATACCGTATTTGTTACACTAGAAAAATGTGATCTTATTGCTCCAAAAACACTTAATAAAAATAGCAATAACAAATTTATCATTGAAAATCTTAAGCATTATCCTAATACACGCTTAGAGATATATAACGAAAGAGGTACGTTAATTTATAAAACAAATAATTATACTAATGATTGGGATGGAAAAGACGAAAAAGCCGGACTTTATTACTACTTTTTAGGTTTTGAAGATAAGTCGTCACAACAAGGAACATTTACTATTACTAAATAATCCCATCTTATATATTTCTGTTATAACCCGATTCCTGCTATTGTTACACAGATTACTCCTCGTCCGAGGAGTTTTCTGCTTTTAGGGAGTTTGTTGATTGACTTATTCGATTTCCACTGCTTTCCAAGCAAAAAAAAAGCCTCCCAGAGGAGGCTCAATAACTTAATAAGAAAAGAACTTATTTGTTCTCTCTATACTGATATACCAAGCTATAAGAATCTTCGCCTGGCTCGTCAACAGAAGTTGTAACAGTCATCATTTTTGTTTTCTTTGGCCAAAAAACGACTTTCATGTAGTCATCAGAACCATAAGTTCCATTAGATGTAATATAGCCTTCTGAATCTAGTGTTTGAGCCACACTAAACATAATAGGACTTTTTTTGTCGTACTGATACAATTTCACTTGTGATAAATCAGTAAATTCCATGGTAACTTCTCCATTCAATTGTCCGTTTTCCTCATACAAACGTTTTTGGATATTTGTTGCAGTAGGATAAGCGTCTTCAATGGTTGTTCCTAAAATGTAATCATCCATTAATTGTTGATAATCTGCTTCCGCTGCATCTCCAGGGAGAGAATCATTCAAAGACATAATGTTTACATATTTAATAGTGAGTTTACCTGAATTTTTACCGGTAATCTCAAAAACATATTCTTTTTTTTCTACTGTTAAGCATCCCGCAACAGTAATAGCAAAGAACATTAAAGCTAATAATTTCAATAAAGTACTTCTCATAAGTTGATTTTTTTAGTTTAAACTTTGTATTTTTTCTACAAACAAAAGTATTGTTTTTTCACTATTAAACAAAAAAATACATGTATTTATTATTCAATATCTATAATCTTTTATAATTTTGAACATTGGTATATTCTTATATGTTCTGTTTTTTCAGTAGATATAAAAAAATTAACAACATAAAAAACGATAAAATGAAAACTTCCATTGACATCAGTTATTATCCACTAAAAGAAGAATTTATTCCTCATATTAAGGATTTTATTTCCAAACTTAAAGAATATAAAGAGATTAAAGTAAAACCCAATACTATCAGCACACAAATTTCTGGAGACTATGATGATGTAATGGCAATTATCAGCAAGGAAATAAAAGCTGCCTTTGCATTGCCACATTCTATTTTCGTCTTAAAAATTATTAACTCGGATTTGTTAGATGTTTAACTCCCTTTTATGGAATTATTGCACAGAAAACTGGCTTGAATTATCTGGTTTTATTGTTGCTTTATTTTCCATTTATTTTCAAATCAAACAAAAGCCTATTTACTGGCCCATTTCTATTGTTATGGTCAGTTTGTATATTTTCATTTATTATCAGTCAAAATTTTATGCTGATATGAGTTTGCAATTCTATTATTTAATTGTCAGTTTTTATGGCTGGTATTTTTGGATTTTTGGAAAAAGAAAGAATGCAAATAAAAAAACAAATTCCACGGTTAAAGTGGCAAAAACATCCAGCAGACAAAAAATATTTTTATTTTTATTAACAATCCTATTCTTTATTGTCATCTCTTTTATCTTGATAAACTTCACCGATTCTACTGTGCCTTATGGAGACGCTTTCACTACAGCTTTAAGCTTTACAGCTACCTGGTTGTTAGCAAAAAAATACATCGAAAACTGGTTAGTTTGGCTAATTGTGAACCCTGTTTCTGTTGGACTTTATGTTTATAAAGAATTGTACTTAACAGCTGTATTATTTATTATTCTTTCTATCTTAGCCGTCGTTGGATATTATCAATGGAAAAAAGACTTTATTCATGAAAGAATTGCTTAAAGTAGCTATTACAGGACCGGAATCAACAGGTAAATCCTTGCTAACGGAAACGCTTGCTAATCATTACAACACTGTTTTCACTAAAGAATACGCAAGAGAATACTTAGAGAAAACCAAGGGCAAATATGCTTTGGATGACTTAAAAATAATGGCTACGGAGCAAATTAAAAGACAAAACTTTGATATAAAAAGAGCCAACAGACTCTATTTTGCTGACACAGAAATGATTGTTTTCAAAGTATGGCATGAAGTAAAATACGGTTACGTTCCTAATTGGCTAAAGGAAAAGCTTACTCAACAAGAATTTGATTTGTATTTACTTTGCGACATAGATATCCCTTGGGTTTTTGACCCTTTAAGAGAGCATCCAGAACAAAGAGAATTTTTAATGGAAAAATACAAAGCAACATTTAGGGAATATAAACTGTCTTACGAATTAATTAGCGGAAAGAATATTAGAAGAATAAAAGATGCAATTAATTGTATAGATAAGATGATGTTATAAAAAAATTTAATATTTTTGTAAAACAAACAAATAAAAAGCTAATTTGACTTCTTCTTTAAATAAAACAAAATTAAAACAAATGAAAAAAAGCATACTAAGTATTTTTTTGGTTTTAAGCATTAGCTTTATCCAAGCGCAAATCAGTATTGATGATAATGATTTCTATCAAGCCAATGATACGGTACGTATAAGCTACACCTCCGTGCTTATAGGAATAGACACTAACTTAAGCGGAGCAAATACTGTCTGGGATTTTTCTTTTCTTATACCT
>CAZJZP010000020.1:5255-16229 GCA_964550505.1 uncultured Prolixibacteraceae bacterium
AATTATGGAGATAAAGACAGTTGCGATAGTTATTTTGAAGTAAATATTCCCGGATTAGCTACTATTAAAGAATGGAAAACCCGACACAATGAAGTGGACGGCTATGGAACACTTATCACTCCTTATGGTAGTTTTCAGGCTCTTAGAGTAAAATCTATTCTTACAATAAAAGATTCCGTTTATTATAGTGGAATGCCAATGGAATTTAATAGAAGAGAAGTGGAATATAAATGGCTAAGCGAAAATGAAGCTGATTTTTTATTACAAATTACCACAAGAAATATGGGAACTCCTTCGGTAATGTACAAAGATTCTCTTCGACAATTCCTTTCCATCAAGCCATATTCAATAGATAATAGCTTCAATGTTTATCCAAACCCTGCCAATGATTTTATAAATATCTCTTTTGATAATCCATTAGCTATTCAATCTCCGGTATTTATTCGTATTTATGATATTAAGGGTAAATTAGTGCAAGAACAGCTTATTGAAGCAAAAGATATTCAGTCGGCAGATTACATGCTTCCTCTTTATAATCATAAGGCAGGACAATACAATATTGTAATCACCGATTTGAAACAATTTTATCAAGTGAAATCAATTATTATTAACCATTAAACCATACATTATTATGAAACATGTTTTAAGTTTTAGTCTTCTATTTTTATGTGCTTTGGTTATTCAAGCTCAAGTAACAATCACAGATTCGGATTTTCCAACTGCAGGCGACACCGTTCGTTTTAGCGTTAGCTATGATTTACAGCAAGTTGGCGACCCAGATTTGACAGGTACAAATTACACTTGGGATTATTCCAGCATTGTTCCTGACACACAGATTTTTGTTAATTATTTCCACCTGACTTCTCTTCCTGCGGCTTACGGAAATGTATTTAACAATGTTGCAAATCCAGAATTGCAAGCTTCATGGGCTTTACCTTATGATTTACCAATTCCTCCTCTACCAGGAATAACATTGGATAATGAATTGTTATTTGCAAAAATTAATACAAGTGGATTATACCGTCCTGGACTTGGAGCTAGAATTAATGGCACACATACACCCGTTCCCTTTGATAGCATCCAAACGATGTATGAATTTCCCTTAACTTACGGAGATACTATTTACTCAAATACTACTTTTAACCTTGCGTTACCTGGCATTGGAACTATCAAAGAATACAGATACAGAACTTCTGCTGTGCACGGTTGGGGAACAATTATAACTCCCTACGGAAGTTTCCAAGCTATTAAAGTGAAAAGCGTTATCAACGTGATGGACACAATTAATGATGGAACAAATTTATATGCTATTCCACGTACAGAAACAGAATTTGTATGGCTTTCTCCAAACAATGGAGATGAAATCATGCAAATATATAGCAGTAGTTCAACAACTATTCTTTACAAAGATATTCCACGTCCTCAAGGAATTGAAAATAATAACACCTTCCAAAACTTAAGCATTTTTCCAAATCCATCTTCGGATAACTTCACTGTTTATTTAAACAGCAGTAGTCATATTGAACAAGCACAACTAAGTATCCTTGATATTAGCGGAAGATTAGTCCAAACAGAAGAAATCAGTTTTAATCAAAATAGCTTCCGTAAAACAATAGATGTTAGCAATCTTCAATCTGGCATTTATTTGGTGCAAGTACTTTCAGGAAAAGAAAAAATAACGAAAAAGCTAATTATTCAATAGTATTATAATTGTATCAACAAAAAAAACCTCCTATAAAGGGAGGTTTTTTTATAAAAAGCGGTTTGTAAGCCGGATTCTGTTATCATGCAAGCATGACTTCTATCATTTATCTAGTTTTATCGTCGCCGATAAAATCTAACGACCAACCCCCCGGAGCGACCGAGCAAGTCTTAATTCCGGTATATTTGGTCTTTCAACCCATAAGGTTTACCCCACTTTGCTGTCGCCAACAAAGAGCGTGAGCTCTTACCTCACGTTTTCACCCTTATCCCGATAAATCGGGACGGTTATTTTCTGTGGCACTAGCTGTTTCAGCAAATTTTCATTCACTGAACCTTCCCGTTAGGAAGTATGGTGCTCTGTGTTGTCCGGACTTTCCTCTCTTCGCAAATTAGCGAACAGCGATAGAAAAACGGCTTTGCTGCAAAAATACTACATTTTTGAAAGGGATTCAAGCTTTTCTTGATTTTTGATTCTCAGCAATATAAAGTACTAGATAATCTTCACCTTAGTTGCTCCAACTCCATATTGCAAAATAGAAGCATCTTCATAGGTCAAATTATCCTCATAATCATGCAATATTTTCTTCATCTCATATTTTAATCTTCCCACTCCTACTCCATGAATAAAAACCAAATCCTTGACATTGGCTGCAATTGCCTGTTCTATTATTTCACGAAAATATGCCAATTGTTTTTGCATAATACTTTCGGGAGCATATTTTTCTGCATGAGGAATAATTTTTTCTGCGTGTAAATCTATCTCATATACTCCGTCTTTTTGGGGGAATTTTGCTAAAGGATTACTATTACCATTGCTTTTACTCTCCACCACCTTATCTTCTTGCTGCAAAATCTTATCCGATATAGTAGTTTTTGGAATAGCCGATAAGGAAGTAAGTTGATGATAAAAAGCTTTTTCTTCCATAAGATTCCACTCACTAAAACTTGCTTCGTTTTGCATTAATTTGTGCATTCGGATTTTAAATGCGGCATCCAAACTATTATAATAGCAGTCAGAACTACTTTGATGGAAAAGTAATTGCACCACTCCTTCTGCCCAGTCATTGAGGTTTTCCCGACTTAATGTAGCTAAATAGAGCTTGGAATGAGCATACACATTTCCATAATCATAGCCCAAAAATTGATCTTGTTGTTTCAACAAAATATTATATAAAACATCTAAATTAGTATTGTTTATCAGATATAAATCCAGAGAAGAACTCAAAATAAGTTTCTGATTTTGAGGAACAAAAGCCAAATAGATTCCTTGCTCGGCTTTAGGAAAAGCGGGATGATTCTTTAGCGGACTAATTGCTTCAGCAGAACTTTCTTCTTGCTCTTGCTCTTCATCTTCAGAAATAATGGAAACCTCTTCTTTTTTATCTTCAGTGAATAAAGCCTCTGCAGCAGTATTTGCTTCAGCAGGAATAATATCTTGCATTTTTACAGGAATATCAAAACCATCTTCAATAGTAACATAAACGATGTTTCCTTCAATCTTGGCAATGATTCCGCCACCCTTTTCATTCAAGAATTTTACCCTTTGTCCTTTTTTGTATTGCATCATATTAAGTTGTTTTTTTTGCAAAGGTGATAATTTTCTTTGAAGAATTTTCAGAATACTAAAAAAACAAAAAAAATACAGTTTTTTTTAATCTTAAATGTAATCTTTTGTTTTAAATTTGCACTCTAAATATTAACTAATATAGATATCATTATTATTTACTTAAAGAAAAAAACGATGAAACAGAAACTAGGATTATTTTTTATCGCACTAATGATGCCTTTCTTAATGCAGGCTCAATCCCAACAAAACTTAACAAGCAACAAGAACTTTGGGAATGCAAGAAACCAAACGGTAAATGCAAAAGCTGGAACAACTGTTTATTTGGATGCAAAAGGAAAAGTAATTTCTGCAACCCTTGTAAACAATACCAATTATGGTAATGCAAAAAATCAAACAGTAAATGCGAAAGCTGGTACTGTTGTTAACTTCTATTCAAACGGTTATGTAAAAACTGCTACCATCGTGAATAATACAAACTATGGTAATGGAAAAAATCAAACAGTTAATGCAAAAGCTGCTACAGTAGTATATTTTTACGACAATGGGGTTGTTGAAAAAGCAAGTCTTGTAAACAATACCAATTATGGAAATGGTAAAAACCAAACAGTTAATGCAAAAGCTGGAACTGAGATAAGTTTCTTTAAAAGTGGCTATGTCCACACAGCAATATTAGTTAACAATACAAACTATGGCAATGGAAAAAATCAAACAGTGAATGCGAAAGCTGGAACTCTAATTGAATTTTTTGAAAGTGGTTTAGTCAAATCCGCCATTTTAGTGAACAATACTAACTATTCCGATACTCAAAATAGATCAGTAAATGTAAAAGCAGGAAGTAGAGTTGTTTTTAATGAATCAGGTCAAGTAGTTTCCTACTAAAAAAAAATACATAAAATATTCATAGGCTGTCTGAAAAGGCAGCCTTTTTTTTATTCCTAAATACCAAATCAGGAAAGTTTATATCTTTGCATCTTATACAAAAAGATATGCTCGACTATCAATCATATACTTTAGAAAACGGGATTCGCATTGTACACAAACAAAGCAATCGAATTGCTGCGCATTGTGGAGTTTTTATCAATGCTGGAAGTCGTGATGAGAAAGAAAAAGAACAAGGTTTAGCTCATTTTATCGAACATACCATTTTTAAAGGTACAACAAAACGCAAAGCTTATCATGTTTTGAGTCGGATTGAAAGTGTTGGCGGAGAAATTAATGCATACACTACCAAAGAAGACACTGTTATTTATGCTTCATTCCTAAATAGGCATTATAAGCGTTGCTTAGAATTATTTGCCGATATCCTTTTCCATTCCAGTTTTCCAGAGAAAGAAATTCAAAGAGAAAAAGAAGTGATTATTGATGAAATCAATTCATACAAAGACAGTCCAGCAGAACTAATCTTTGATGATTATGAGGCTCTGCTTTTCAAAAATCATCCTATCGGAAGAGATATTCTTGGCAAACCCAAGTATATTAAAACATTCAGCAAAAAACATATTCATCATTTTATTGAAAAAAATTATAATCCGGAAGAGATTGTGATTTGTTCTGTTGGCAAAATTTCTTTTCACCAGCTAATTAAATGGAGTAAACTCTATTTTAGTGATTACAAAGGGAAAGGAAATAAAAAGCAACGACAAAA
Organism: uncultured Prolixibacteraceae bacterium; assembly: GCA_964550505.1. Lineage (GTDB taxonomy): Bacteria > Bacteroidota > Bacteroidia > Bacteroidales > CAZJZP01 > CAZJZP01. The sequence goes on from CAZJZP010000020.1 coordinate 10,172, forward strand.
ATTTACTTCATACCAGCCTTTTGATACAAAACTGCGAAAAAAAACTTTTCAAACGCATTGTATAATTGGAAACGAAGCATACAGTTATGCTGAAAAGGAAAAAACGCAATTGGTTTTACTCAACAATCTCTTGGGTGGTCCAGCTCTTAATTCGCGCCTGAATATGTTACTAAGAGAAAAACATGGCTTATCTTACAATATTGAATCTAATTACACGCCCTATTCTGATACTGGGATTTTTTGCATTTACTTAGGTACAGCGCACAATTCTATTGATAAGGCATTGGATTTAGTACATACAGAGTTGAAAAAAATTAGAGAAACTAAGCTTGGGAGTCTTCAGTTGCATCAAGCTAAGCAACAACTTCTTGGACAGATAGCTATTTCTCTTGATTCGGATTTGAATGAAATGCTTTCCTCAGGGAAAAGTACACTAATTTATAATAAGATAGATTGCTATGAAGATATCGCTGAAAAAATTAATGCGGTTAGCGCTGCGGATTTGATGGAAACAGCTAATACCGTTTTTGACCCAAATAATATGAGTACCTTAATTTATTTTTAAGAGAATGGAATTAGAAGATTATATCGAAAAACACAGCAGTCCTGAAGATGAAACGCTTTACAATATTAACAGGGAAACGCATTTAGATGTTTTGCGCCCAATCATGTTGTCTGGTCATATCCAAGGCAAATTCTTAGAAATGCTTAGCTACATGATTAAGCCAAAACGTATATTGGAAATTGGAACTTTTACGGCTTATTCAACAATTTGTTTAGGAAGAGGATTGCCAGAAGACGGTAAAATTATCAGTATAGAAAAGAACAAAGAGTTGGGAAAAATCATCAGAAAAAATATTGAAAATGCAGGATTAAGCAAAAAAACCGAAATTATTATGGGAGATGCTAGGGATATCATTCCCAGTTTATCAGATAGTTTCGATTTGGTTTTTATCGATGCCGATAAAGCAAACAATCAATTATACTACGAAAGCGTTCTTCCTTTAACACGCAAAGGAGGATTTATTCTTATTGATAATTGTCTGTGGCATGGAAAAGTTTTGGACGAAAAAATATTAAAAGAAGATAAAGACACGCAGTCTATTGATGCTTTTAACAACTACATACAAAAGGATAAGCGCGTAGAAAACCTTCTTTTGAGTATTAGAGATGGAATTATGCTAATCCGCAAACACTAAAAAGGAATAACAAGCTGTAAGCCAACTGTTAGAGGAGGTAAATCCTTTAAGCCGTTTTCGGTTAGCAAGGTGGACATACGGTATTTTCCATAGAAGCAAAAAGTGTTTAATCCCAATCTACCATATACACCATAATTAAAGCGTTCTAAATCTTGAAATTTAGATAAGATTGTCTTTTGTCTTTCTCCACTGTCCAAAATATCTTTAGTAATAAGCTTTCTATTTATGTGAACGCCACCATAAGCACCTAAATCCAAATAATATCCTAAATGATCACCTCTTTTTAAATCAAAATTAATGCGAAGATATGGTGCAACTCCAATGTCGTTACATATAATATTTTGTCTTTCATGCTTAATAGTGTCCGGATAGATTTTCCCATCATCCTGTGTAATTTTATAATCGTAAAGATTATATGCCAAATCAAAACCTCCTGACAATAATTGATTAATGCGCCATTTGAAGGTATAGGCAAACATAAAATTACCCGATCCGATAGGATCTACTTCATAAGAATCGCTTTGATTCAAGATATTTACACCATAAGCTATTGTACCATGCATATAAAAAGCCCTGTTTTTTCCAAAACTTGGCGTTAAGGTATCTGCTTTTGGGTTTTCCGAAATAAGGGGATTTTGTGCGTTAAGCAAAGTTATTCCTAAAGAATAGACAAGAATAAATAAAAATATTTTTTTCATTTTATAAGAATTTAGTAAAACCTTATTGTATTTCGTATTTTAAATAATAGCCTTGATAATAGAAATTAAGGCTGTTTCCTTTTTCGATATTATCGAGATTGATTTCCAAAACTTGCCTTTTATAAGCTTCTATTACTTGATATTTTTCCAAAAAGCCATTTTTATCCATGATATTATAATAAAAATAGGGAAATTCTTGCCCTGAAGGCTCTTCTGTTAAGACTATTTGTAATTTATTTCCATTTTTTCTAAGACTAAAACTTTCCAATACTTCTTGTTTTCCTTCAATAAAATACGATGCCTGAGGCACTCCATAGCCATGAGCATAATCAAAATAAGGATACAAATGAGCTGATTTTTGTACCTCATCAAAAAGTTGCATATTCGTTAATTCCCTGTTTGTTTGCCAGGCACAAGCAACAAAACCTGCAACAAGTGGACTGGCAAAGGAAGTACCAAAAGCGGTAGTGATTTTCTTTTTCCCTGCTACTACGGCATGACCATAAGCGCAAACATTGGGTTTCATTCGCTTATCAGCTGTAGGACCGAAAGAACTAAAGTTAATATGGATTTTACTGTATGGATCAATCCCTCCAACACTTAAAATACTGTCAGCATCGGCTGGAGCGCCAATATACTTCCATTTACCAGAGCCGTCGTTTCCAGCAGCATTGCAAACCAAAATTCCTTTTGCTGCGGCCATATTGGCAGCACGACTTACAAAAGTATATTTTCCGTCCATTTGTTCGGGGAAATAACGATGATAAGTATATCCTAAAGATGAATTGATAATATCCGCTCCGTTTTTATCTGCCCACTCCATGGCTGCCAACCAATTTTCTTCTTCAGAAAAAGGTTCTCTATTGATTTCCGTACGAGCCAATAAAAACTCTGCTCCTGTTGCCATGCCTAAATTAACTCCATTAATTCTACCTGCAATACAAGACAAAACCATGGTTCCATGAGCAGAATAGCTGTAAACAAATTCCCGATTTTTTGCAAAATCCCAGGTTTTAATTATTCTTCCATCTTCTCGAATATCTTGAAAAACAGGACTGGTATTAACAGCAGGAAAACCTCCGTCAAAAATGGCAATGCGAATTCCCCTTCCATCAATTCCGTTTTCTTTAAAAATATCTCCACCCATAATCTCCAATTGTCCTTCCAAGATATCTGTCAAATCTGCTAAAGCGGAAGTATCATAATCTTTAGCATAATAATCTGCTAAAACAGGAATTGCTTCTATCTTTTCCACTTTCTTTACAAAAGGAAAATCGCTAATTTTTTGTATTTGACTCTCCTGAGCAATAACAGAAACTGCATTAAACCATCTACTCTGTGTTAATATCGTATCAACATTGTCAAATATCTCTTGAACATAATTTTGATTTACAGCATAATCAGTACTATCATACAAGGAGATTCCTAAGTTTTGCCTTCGTTCAATAGCCTTTTCATCAAAATATTCGTAAGGATTAAAACTAACATCCTTTTTATTGGTAAAAAACACCCAGTATTTTTGCGCCTGAACATCCGAAAAAACAATAATCAACAAGGATATTAAACAAATAATTCTTTTCATAACAAAAAACTAAATAAATAAAAAAGATACAATACTATTAAGACAAAATTAATAAAAAATTTGGATATGTTATTTTTTCTTAAAATTAAACCTATCAATTTTTTTTGCATCATAGTATTAAAAAATATTACTATATTTGTTTCCATTAATGAAAAGTATTAAATAATTAGCAAATTAAATTAGTGTATTATGAGAGCCTTAAAGCCTTTATTATTGGTTGTATTACTATTTCTAAGTCAAGTATTATTATCTCAAACTACAGAACGACCTACAGAGTGGACTGTTTATACTGAAGTGAATGGTGTTATATTTTATTATAAATACGCTGATTGTCATGACTATAACCAAGGTTTTCATCGGCAATATGTTCTTTTCAAATTGGTTAACACTACCTCAACTGATTTAACTTGTAGTTGGGATGAAGAGACATGGTATGCAGGGGTTTGTAGCACATGCCCAGAGGAAGGAGAGAATCGAAATCCTGAATTACATATAAGCATCAATTTATTGGCAGGAGAAACACAAGAAGCTACATGTAACTATTTTGTTATGACGCCTTTAAAGATTTTCTCCAAGCATTTAAACTATGATGTTCCTAAGTCGGAACTATCTGCTTTTGATTTAGTTAATATTGACGTTTATCCATCAAATTAATATTGTAGCATGAAAAGATTTTACTTGTTTTTATTCGCTTTTTCGATTTTTTTATTAACAAAAAATGAAACTTATTCACAGTGTAATATAACAGCTTATGCATCCCACGACACAATTTGTTTGGGAGATACTGTTTATATTTGGTCTGACGGAGGTTGCCCACAATATGCCTTAAACAATAATTTTGATTTAGGAAATGCTGGAGCAGGATGGACAGCCACAACAGGTGTTGATTTTTCCAATCCCTGTCCTCCTTCCGCAAATGGAACCATTTATATGTGGATGGGGAGCAGTGTTCCAATTCCTCGAACGCTTACTACTGTTGCTTTTAATATGATTGCAATGAATTGTAGTGGAGGAAATATTTGTTTCGATATGAAATATGCTACCCAATCTCAATCCTCTCCTTGCGAAGGTCCTGATGAATATGATGAAGGAATCTCTTTACAATATTCCATTAATGGAGGAACAACATGGATAGATATAGCCTATTTCCAGCCTGATGGTACAATTATGTTGAGTAATCCGGGAACTTCTGGTTCTTGTATTTCAACTCCATGGACTACTCCTTTCACTTCTTGGGATAATTATTGCTTACCAATACCTGCAGCAGCGATAACTACTAGTACTCAATTTAGATGGATACAAATTGCTTATTCTTCTCAATCAAATGACCATTGGGGATTAGATAATGTCGAAATCTATTGTTCTGCCATTGGACAAACTATTAATTGGAGTCATGGACCAACAACACTTAGTGGTGGCACGCAAAGTCCAACCACTACAACTACCTACACTGTTACAGTAGCGGATGGCTTAGGAAATTCTGCTGTTGACAGTGTTCGCGTTGTTGTTTTACCTATCCCTCCTCCACCTACTGCTACTGGAACAACAGTAAATTGCGGTGATTCTGCAACTGTAAGTGCTAGTGGATCAAGCACAGGATACGAATGGTTTAGTGATATTGGCTGTAATAATCAAATCGGATCAGGTACTCCTTTTACTACTGGACCTTTAAGTCAAGATACAACAATATATGTCCGTGCTGCAACTAATGGGCAGTGTCCTTCTTCAGCCACTCCTGTCAATATTACAGTAATCCCATTAACAGACCCAACAGCTACGGGAGCTACAATTAATTGTGGGGATTCTGCAACTGTTACAGCTAACGGCAGTAGCGGAATGTATGAATGGTATAATGATATTAATGGAAACAATCTTATTGGAACGGGTTCTCCTTTTACTTTTGGACCTCTTGATCAAGACACAACGATATATGTTGCAGCTGTTGCCTCTACCGGAACAAGTGGAACAGGGAATGTTTACACAGAAACTTTTGATTTAACAACTTTACCTGCAGGCTGGACAAACACTAACAATCAAGGGAGTACTTCTACAAGTGCTTTTTGGAAGTTTAGCGGTGGTCCCGGATATGGAAATGCAGGTACTGTCGATCACACAGGAAATGGAGGCAGTTTTGCTTGGCTTGATGGTTCTTCTCCATACTCTCCAACTCCTTTTATTGTTACGCTTACATCTCCTTTGTATCCTCAGGATAATTATACTTCCTTAAGTTTTTATATGAAAAGAGCTGATTATAGTAGTATTACTTCATTCAATGATGTTAGTGTTGACTTTTTTGATGGAAGTGTATGGCATAATGGAATCTTTACTCATAGTAATTTTACAGCAAGCAACGCTTGGGAGCAATTTGTTATTCCTTTAGGAGGATATACTATCTCTGGGCAAGTGCAATACAGAATCAATGTGGATAAAAACGGAACTCCATCTCCTTTTTATGATGATATTGCGGTAGATGATTTTGAATTAACATCAACAGCTAATCCTAGTGCTAATTGTATTTCCAATCTAGTCCCTGTTCACGTTACTGTATTACCTTTAGCAGACCCGATAGTAAATTCACC
>CAZJZP010000021.1:0-2854 GCA_964550505.1 uncultured Prolixibacteraceae bacterium
CAAAAATCAACACATTGGAAAAACAAGTTTTAAAATATTGGGCTTATGAAAACTAAGGTATTTTTTATTGTATTGGCTGTTACACTTCTTCCATTTTTTATTTTCGCTCAAAAAATGGAATATGCTGATAGCGTTTTTTCTTGTTCTTATGAAACGGAAAATGGCATAATTAACGGGAAATATGTATCATATTATCCAAATGGTCAAAAAAAAGCAGAAGGAAACTTCGAAAACAATTACAGAATAGGTATTTGGACACTTTGGGATACAGATGGAAAAATGCTTACGCAAAGAAATTATAAAAATCCTTTTGTTTTCGATCAAAAATATCCCATCATCCCAGACAATCCTAGCATCAAATTACTTAATCAAGCTATTTATGAAATTTCCTATAATGATAAGGGCTATATCGATTACTTTGAAGTAACAGAGCATATAATTGTTTGGTCAAAACGTCTTTGGCGTTATCTCTCCAAAGAAAACAATAAGGTTTTACTTGGAGACAATTTGCTTTTCAACAAACTTCATAAAGCAGTAATGCAAGGAGCTATCACGGCTTATGCTGCATCATCGGATGATTTCATGAGCCTAGCTGCGCCAAGCGATATAAACATTGAAAACAAAGAGTTCGTCGGATTTAAAATCAAAGAGGACTGGTTTTTTGATAATGAACGCTTGGTTTCGGAAGCTCGACCTTTAGGAATTTGTCCTGTAGTTAAGAAAAAAGGAAGCGATTATACCATGGATCTTTATTGGCTATATTACCCTGAATTACGCGACTTTCTAGCAAAAATATCTGCCGCAAACAAAGAAATATCTTCATCATACCAGATAAACAGCTTTGAGGATGTCTTCTTTTTCCGATGTTTTCAATCAGAAATATATAAAGAATCGAATATATATGACAAACAAATAAAGGATTACAAAGTCGGAGAAGACATAAAAAAGGAAGCTGAAGCAATTGCATTACGAATAATTGAAGCAGAGCATGATATTTGGCTAAGAATGTATAAGAAATAAAAAAAGCGCACAGTCTTCTGTACGCTTAATCTAGGTTTCGCGATTTTTAAGAGATTGCTCTCTTAAAAGAGTTTATATCCAATTTTGAAATTAAATGAAGTTCCTTTATAAAAACTCTGATATAATCTATCTTGAGCTTCGAAATTTTGGAAAACCGACTCTCTTGTTTGATTCAATATATTCGAGACTTTCAAGCCAAAACTAAGGCGTTTTTCTTTGCCGACTTGCATCAGGCTATTGAAATTCAGACTGTGAAAAGCTTTGCTGTAAATATCGGGACGATCAACAATACCCACAAACATAAGCGTTTGACCTTGAACATTGTAATAAAATCCAAATTCTAATCCATTAAATTTATGAGATTGAGCAAATTTATATTGAAGACCTCCGTTTATGATATAAGGTGCTTGTCCTGCCATATCTCTGTATTTTTCAACGGTTTGTCCTGTTCGGGCATTGGCAACACGACTATCATACTCTGTTTTGCTAAGTTCAATTTGTGATTTAACAAATGTGAGATTGGCACTAAATGTTAAATTCTCCAGATTGCTGTGAATTCGATTAAAGTTTTGCCGAAACTCTAACTCAAAGCCTAGAACTTGTCCGTCACCAACGTTACGGGGCTGAAAAGCTCCTGTTTGAGTAGCAAATTGAACCAATTCTATAGGATTAATAAAATATTTATAAAAGCCACTCAATGAAATAGTTTGTTCTTTTTGCGCAAAAATTTCCCATCGAAGATCTGCATTGTGTATATCAGAACTTACAAGATTTCCATCCCAATATTCGATACCCGCAACATCATTTGCATCTCGAAAAAGACCTCCGATAAAAGTTGTACCACTAATTGGATCATAAATCTCGGCATAAGAAAGTTCCTTCAATGATGGACGAGCAATAGTTTTTGAATATGATGCTCTAATATTTTGCTTTTCGCCAATACTATACACTAGGTTAAGGCTAGGGAAAAAATCAATGTTATCAAGAACCACATCATTATTCAGCACATTAAGACCTTGCTGATCTTGCCCTGTGTAACGCTGTACGTAATTTTCTACGCGAATCCCAACTATTGTTTTCAAGTTTTTTGTAGGCGACAATTCTGTAGAAATATATCCGGCACTATTGCTTACTGTAGCATTAAACTTATTAGGATTATTTGGAATAAAAGGAGTTTCAAAAGTCGTTCCTGCAATTGGGTTTTCATTATACGGCCATAGATTATCTTCATAAAACAATTCATCTGGATTACCTGTTAATGGAATATCTCGTACATTAAGAGAAAAATTCAAGATTTCAAAATCTCTGTTTTTATATGTATATGCAAAGCCAAAAAGCAATTTTGACTTACGGTCAAAAGCCATATATTCTCTTGTTACATCAACAAGAGCTGTGGCTGACAACTCCTGCATATCACGCCATATTCGTTCTGGGAATCCAGACTCAGTCCCGATATGATAACCGCTTTCTCTAATCTCATAACGAGTAAACCGAATATCTGGATCTGAAATCCTAGATAGTGTTGGCGATACCTTCCAAACCAATGTCCATTTATTGTCAGCTGTAAAGTGTTTCCCTTCAAACAAAACATTACTTAGTGAACGTTGGCTGTAATCTAAGTTATGTTGGATACCTATAAATTCTGATCCAACATCTGAGCCTTCATAATCAAAAATACCTGCTTTTGATTCACCGTTTTGCAAATGCAACAGATTTAATTTATATTTTGACTGTTGTTTTTTAATTGCCATTCCAAACATTCCGCTCAAAAAAACATTAGTTACACCATAGTCTCCTTTTTGATATTCGCGTAAATCCATTTCATTTTCATTCA
>CAZJZP010000021.1:2954-5462 GCA_964550505.1 uncultured Prolixibacteraceae bacterium
TGGATCACCAACTACTTCAGCAAATTGAGGAATGTTCTTGCTTGCAGGAATTCCTCTTGTTCCATCATCAAAACCTAGAAAATCGGTACTCCCTCCTTCATAAGTAAGAAACTTACTATTGAAATGAAAATTTGGATTATAACCCATACTGAAAGAAATATCACTTTTTTTAGCTGAAGGAAAAGCTTTTGTGTTAATATCTATTATTCCTCCTGTAAAATTCGCACTCAGTTCTGCTCTAAAAGATTTGTGTACTATAATATTATCAATAATACTTGTTGGAAATATATCCATCTGTATTGTATTTCGATCAGGGTCAAGTCCAGGAATGTCTAAACCATTAAGAATTGTTTTTGTATATCTATCTCCAAGTCCACGTACATAAACATATTTTCCATCTGTAATGGAAATACCAGGCACACGTTTAACAGAAGACGCTGCATCTGAATCTCCTGTTCTTTTAAATTGTGATGCTGAAATACCATCTAATAGATTTGCAGATTTCATTTTCATAGTATGCATGGCTGTTTCTGTATTTCTTACTTGCTCTGCACTTATTACCACTACTTTGAGTTCGGTTGTAGCATCTGTTAATCCAATGTTGCTTAAATCAACCACTTTATTAGCTATTACTTCCACACTATCAATATAAATAGTTTTGTAAGAAATAAATGAAATTCGTAATTTGTATATTCCTTCAGGGGCCGTAATGTTAAACTTTCCATCTAAATCACTCATGCAACCAATAGTAGTGCCTTCCAAATAAATTGTAACCCCAGGAATGCTTTCCCCTGTTTTTTTATCAAATACCGACCCACTTATATTACCAACTTGAGAATACAAATTGCTAATGTTGACCAGCAGAAAAAAAACAATCAATGTGTGTTTTGCGAAACCTTTATTCATGTTTTTTTATTTTTAAAAAACCTACAGACCTCTATAAAAGGTCTGTAGGAAATTGTTTTTAAATATGCTATAGTCTATCTAATTAAAAATTGGTTAATTTTTCTGCAACAGCAGACCAAGACCAAGTGTTAAATTCAGAAGCATCTGCTCCAACTGTATTAGCTCCAGCTGCTACTTCAGTTACAAAAGCATCAGATCCATCTTTAAAGTAATCTGCAACAACGCCTGTATCCAAGGTGCATTCAAGATTACTAATTATAGGAATAATTGGACTAGTTGGCAGTTCATCAAAATCTTGACCAAAAGTAAGGTCAAAGAAATATACATTATTCATGTTAACGTTAGTATTTGCATCATTATCAACAAGTCCGTCTGCATCTAAAGCTTGAATAGTTCCATTAGTTAATGTAAAGTTTCCTGAGGCTGCTGAACCTTCAGTACCATCAAGTTCGCATGCTTCGTCACCAGGATTAATTACAATCCAGTTGTCAAGCGTGCCATCCCAACCTTGATCGGTATCAATTGCATCGTCACCTGTATTTAAAATGATGACATCGCTTACATTTACGGTTCCACCAAAGATTTCAATGCCATCATCTTGGTTTGCAACTACTTCAACATGAGAGATAGTAGTTCCTGAACCAACACCGCCTAGTGTAAGTCCGTTGATTTCATTTCCTTCACCAATGTTTGCTCCACCATGACGGATAGATACATACTGAAATGTTCCTGAATTATCATTAGGATCAGTTCCGCCATAAAGTCCATTAGGATCTGAAGGAGGAATCCCTTCAATTTGAACTGACGCGGCAGCAGCATAAATAGGAGCATTTCCTAAAATAATTACACCTCCCCAAAGTCCATTAAGGGTGGGTTCAAGATTAGGACTTGCAATTTCCCCAGGGACAATCTCGTCTGCTACGGTAGTAAAAATAATAGGCTCAGTTGCTGTTCCTACTGCATTGATTTTACCTCCGCGAGCAATTAATAAAGCGGTTGCATTAGGGCCTGTACCTGCTTGTCCTTTAACAATAACACCTGGTTCAATTGTTAGAGTAACACCAGAAACAACTGTAATACGTCCTGCTAGAATGTAAGTTTTACCTGTTTCCCATGTAGTATTACTGGTAATATTACTACTAACAGTAATTTCTGAAGGGTCTTCAGGAACGATAGGATCAACATCGTCATCATCTTTTTTACAAGATGTTGTTAAGATTGAAAAAATTGCAAAAAGTGCAATTAATAATAAGATTGATTTTTTCATTTTTTTCTGTTTTTTTAAATTATTTATGCCGCAAAACTACTTCGACTAAAACAGAAAGAGGTTAATTTAATATTATCTTATATTTAAGGCTTTGTTGATTTGTTGAAAAAAGCATTAGATTTATTTAACTTTCAAAAATTATTTTGGCTTTATTAATAATAATGTATGGGAAAATACTCTGAAAACAATTTATTTGCAGTTTTTAACACAATAAAAGCAAAAACCCCCGAATATAAATAAATGTGTTTTTATTAGGGAACTAGAAAGAGGCTTATTAGAAACTTCTCCAACTTAGGGGTATTTTATCTTTCTGTTATTTCCACTTTTTTTGTTGG
>CAZJZP010000021.1:5562-10444 GCA_964550505.1 uncultured Prolixibacteraceae bacterium
CCTTTTTGATTAAACATAGCAACGGCTTTTTGTGCATCATCTAAGGCTACTTTTTGAGGAGTGGAAACAACAACAGCAGCAGTAAGAGGTAAGGTTTGAACCAAACTTAAATGAATATCTCCGGTTCCTGGAGGAAGGTCGATAATCAAGTAATCCAATTCACCCCAAGCAGTATCGTGATATAATTGCTGAACTGCACCCGAAGCCATTGGTCCACGCCAAATCAATGCTTTGTCTGTGTCAACAAAAAAACCGATAGAAATACATTTGATTCCGTGTTTTTCAAAAGGCTTGATATATTGTTTTTCTTCTGAAGTTATTCCCGCGGGCTTCTCTTTTTCCAAACCCATCATAGTTGGAATGGAGGGGCCATAAATATCGGCATCCATTAATGCTGTTTTAAAACCTTGGCGTGCTAGTGCTATTGCAAGATTAACAGCTATTGTGGATTTACCAACACCACCCTTTCCAGAAGCGACGGCAACAATATTTTGAATATATGACATCGGATTCGCTTGTGGGAGATGTACAATAATATCTTTTTCGTCTATTGGAAAATCTGTTCCAAAAGCTTCTTTTATCGCTTTTATACTTTGATTTTTTAAAACTTGCTCGATTTTTTCGTTTTTTTCAGGAACTTCAATCGTAAACCGTATTTTGTTTTCTTTAATTTGAATGTTTTTAAGCATGTCTAAATCAACAATATTGTTGGATTTAGGCATATACAAGACAGTTTTTAGTGCTTGTTTTACTGCTTCTTCTGTTATATTTTTATCCATGATTATTAAATATTAAGTAAGAATACAAAGGAAAACAAATAGCGCGAATAAAACAAGCTCAATAATGGCCTATCAGCTAATTTAAAATAGCTCCTTGCTATCTGTTATCACATAAATTTTATCAGATCTACGTAGAAATGTATCAATGGGAACAGAACAAATACTTCCCTTTTTTGCCGTCTCTACTTTTTTAAGTTCTACTCTGATTTCTGTAATCTTTTGATTAATAACGCCAGATGTGGGACCGACAATCATAATTTCATCTCCTACAGATATATCAGAGGCTTCTAGCAAAACTTCTGCTACTTTTATTTGAGAAAAATAATTGGTAATTTTTCCTGCATAGGTTTTTTTCTTCGTGGCTTGTGAACCATAAACTTCCGACCATTCTCCCATGCGTTTTCCCAAATAATATCCTCCCCAAAATCCACGATTAAAGACTTTTTTTAATTCTTCTTCCCATTTTTTCACTTTTTCTTGGGAAAAAGTCTTATTGTGGACAGCCACAACCGCTTGTTTATAAATTCCTGTAAGCGTTTTAACATAATCCGCAGAACGACCTCTTCCTTCGATTTTCAACACACTGACGCCTGCTTGCATTATCTTATCAATAAAAGGAAGTGTCATTAAATCTTTGGGCGACATAATATAATCATTGTCCACTTCCAATTCTATTCCTCCGTCTTTATCTGTTACGCGATAGGGTCTTCTGCAAATTTGTAAACATGCGCCACGATTAGCGGAATAATTCATGTTGTCGAGGCTCAAGTAACATTTGCCAGAAACAGCCATGCATAAAGCTCCATGAACAAAGATTTCAATTTTTACTAGCTCTCCTGAAGGTCCACAAATATTTTGTTCCTTAATCGCTTTGCAAATTTCATGTATCTGTTTTAAGTTGAGTTCTCTGGCTAAAACCATAACATCTGCAAAAGCAGCATAAAACTTAACTGCTTCAATATTACTAATATTTGTTTGCGTGGACATGTGAATAGTTAAATCCAAGGATTTTGCAAGCTGAATTACTGCCATATCAGAAGCAATAATAGCAGAAATCTTGTTTTCTTTCGCTTTTTCAAGTAAGACTTGCAACTGCTCCATTTCTTCATCATAAACAACAGTGTTTACGGTTAGATAGGTTTTTATCCCTTGTGAAGCACAGCGCTCTGTAATTGTTGCTAAATCTTCTAAGCTAAAATTCTTCGAAGATCGCGAACGCATATTTAAGCTTCCCACTCCGAAATAGACGGAATCTGCTCCAGCCTGAATTGCTGCAGCAAGAGATTCGTAAGAACCTACTGGTGCCATTATTTCAGGATATTTTTCTGTCTTCATAGTGCAAAGATAATCAAGCTATTTTAATTCTAAGTGCTTCAAAACAAAACTATTTTTTTCTTCTGTCGAAGTCTTTTTAAAACAAATGTGAGAAAAACTTATATTAAACTTAATCAAGTTTTGTTTTGCCGATAAAAAAAACTTTTCTATTTTTGAGGACTAAACAAAAATTTATTCTTATGAAAAAACTTCTTTACCCAGTATTATTATTCGTTGTTGCCTTTATGGTTTCTTGTGACATGGGGCCAACAACAGAAGATGCTATTGATTTTAATGATGAAATTGTAGCTGATTTCCGAGAACTCGTAGAAGCTGATGACGCATTTATTGATGCTATGTATTACGATGATGTTGCTGAAATTGAAAATGCCATGTATGATTTACAGGATTTTGTTAAAGAAACAACAGAGGAATATGAAGACATGGAAGCCTTTGATGACGAAGACATTTTCCGAAAAGCATTTTTAGATCTTCTTGATGTTTATAATGACATTGCTTTTAAAGACTATCCTAAATTAGTTGATTATATTTATCAGGTAGTTGAAGAAGGAAACACTGAAATTGGTGATGAATATGTTGATTTTGCAGGTGAAATTGATGACAAAGTAGCAGAAGCAAAAGAAGATTTCTATGCTCAGCAAGAAAAATTTGCTGAACAATATGATTTTGTGTTAGAATAATTCTAATTTAAATTATTATTAAAAAAAGAGCTTTTTAGAAAGATAAGCTCTTTTTTTTATTTTTGCAATAAAAAAATGAAGCCTTTTCGACTGTTTACAATTCTTTCTTTTTTCTTTCTGCTGGTAGTATATTCCTGTGAGCCTTCACACTATGAAGCGGAAAAATATTTGCAAAAAGTAAATAGCGTAATTAGTGGTGTGATAAAAATGGAAGATAGCCTTATTGTATTTATCAACTCAAAAATGCTGGAATCATCAAAAACAACCGCTATCATTGAGGAAAAAAACATTGAGGAAAAACCAAACTATCTCGTAAACCAAAACATCAACAAACTGCATAAGGCATTTGAAGACAGCATCAATCTAGCCTTAGAAAAAGCCAGAAAACTTCCTGATTTTGACGGGAATACTGATGTGAAAAATTCCCTTATAAAGGTTTTAACTGTTTACAAAAACCTTTGCTTAAACGAATATCTTGAAATTGTTGAGGTGTCTCTTATTCCTTCCATTCTTTATACAGAAGAAGACGATAACAATTTTATGCGGCTTTCAGCAAAAATTGATTCTACATTGGAAAAAAATATTTATGATTTTAACCAAAAACAGAAAAGCTTCTTAGCTCAATATCAAAAAAAATAAGTATATTTGTTTTTTTAACCCCTAAAACAATTATAATATGAGAAAATTTCGATTAATACCTCTTTTATTATTTATCGTTTTTTATTCTTCGTGTAATCAAAAGCCAAGTCAAGAAGAAGCTATCGATTTCAATGACAAAATAGTAGAAGACCAACTTGCATATTTAGAAAAAGAAAATGCTTTTATCAATGCAATGGAATATAATTATAATGATTATTCTACAGACGACACTATTCCTGATGCGGCTAAAGAAGAAGCTGTTTCTTCATTAAAAGAAACATACGAAAACTTAAAAAAATTCACCGAAGAAAAACTCAAGGAATATAAAGAATCAGAAGCCTTTGATAAAGAAGATGTTTTTCGTCAGGCTTTTATTGAATACCTGTCTTCTTACAAAAAACTCATTGATAATCAATACTTTGAATTGATGGAAATCCAAAGCTATTTTCTTCAAAACTTTGAAGTTACCGAAAAAATGATAGTTGATTGGGATACATTAAAAGAAG
The DNA here is from genome assembly GCA_964550505.1 of uncultured Prolixibacteraceae bacterium. GTDB lineage: Bacteria > Bacteroidota > Bacteroidia > Bacteroidales > CAZJZP01 > CAZJZP01. The sequence goes on from CAZJZP010000021.1 coordinate 9,502, forward strand.
AAGTTGAACAAAGCGCAGAAAAAATTGAAAAAGATTTTGAAGAAGCACAACTACAGTTTGCTTCACAATATGAATTTGAACTCCTTGAGGATGATGAAGGAGAAAAAGAATAATTCAAAACACCATCTTTATTAAACAAAAAAACATCCCAATTGCGGGATGTTTTTTTTATAGCATCTCGAAAAAAATCAGATTAGTTTTCTTTCTCTTCTGCTTTAATTTTAATATTAAGATGTAATTCTTCCAATTGTTTTTGGTCTATTGTTGATGGGGAAGCAATCATCACATCTCTGGCAGCATTGTTTTTAGGAAATGCAATATAATCTCTAATAGAGTCCGAACCTCCGAACATAGCACAAAGTCTATCGAAACCAAAAGCAATACCTCCATGTGGTGGCGCTCCATATTCAAAAGCGTTTAATAAAAACCCGAATTGTTTTTCTGCTTCTTCTTTAGAAAATCCAAGAGCATCAAAAACTTGTTTTTGTAATTCTTTATCGTGAATTCTTATCGAACCTCCACCTATTTCAACACCGTTAATTACTAAATCGTATGCGTTTGCCCTAACTACTGCCGCGTTATCTTTCAATTTTTCAATATCCTCTTTCACTGGGGAAGTAAAAGGATGATGCATGGCAAAAAATCGCTTTTCCTCCTCATCCCATTCCAAAAGAGGAAAATCAACAACCCATAAAGCAGTATAATTGCTTTTCTTTAACAATCCAAGGTCTTTCCCCATTTTTAAACGCAATTCACAAAGAGCTTTTCGTGTTGGTTTTTTATCTCCTGCCAAAATTAAAATTAAATCTCCTGGCTTAGCATTCATTTTTTCAGCTATCGCCTTCAAATCTTCTTGGGAGAAGAACTTATCCACAGATGACTTGAAGCTTCCGTCTGTATTATATTTGATATAAACCAAGCCTTTAGCTCCAATTTGTGGTTT
>CAZJZP010000021.1:10544-16087 GCA_964550505.1 uncultured Prolixibacteraceae bacterium
TTCCGTCTGTATTATATTTGATATAAACCAAGCCTTTAGCTCCAATTTGTGGTTTACGGACAAAGTCCATTAAGGCATCTAATTGTTTTCTACTATAATCTGCACAAGCTTCAGCGCAAATTCCAACAACCAATTCGGCATCATCAAAAACGACAAATCCATTATTTTGAGTAAGCTCATTCAACTCAACAAATTGCATATCAAAACGTAAATCTGGTTTGTCGCTGCCATACAAACGCATGGCATCATCGAAAGATAGTTTTGGAAAATCGCCAAGTTCAATTCCTTTTTCTTGCTTAAAAAGATACTTGATCATAGATTCAAAAACCATCAAAACATCATCCCTCTCAACAAATGACATTTCGCAATCAATTTGTGTAAATTCAGGTTGCCTATCTGCTCTTAAATCTTCGTCTCTAAAACATTTGACAATTTGAAAATATTTATCATAGCCAGCCACCATTAACAATTGTTTGAAGGTTTGAGGAGATTGTGGCAAGGCATAAAACTCCCCAGGGTGAATCCTAGAAGGAACCACATAATCCCTAGCGCCTTCGGGTGTAGATTTTATCAGAAATGGTGTTTCAATTTCCAGAAAATCCATTTTATGTAAAAAGTTTCTTATTTCAATACCGATTCTATGGCGTAATTTAATATTTTCCAAATTCGGCTTTCGTCTTAAATCCAAATAGCGATATTTCATGCGGAGTTCTTCTCCTCCGTCTGTTTCATCTTCAATAGTAAAAGGAGGAAGAATAGATTGATTTAAAACTTCAAGACTGTTGACCTCGATTTCAATATCTCCGGTAGGAAGTTCTTTGTTGACACTACTGCGCTTAACTACTTTGCCCTTTGCCTGAATTACGTCTTCACGGTGCAATTTTCTTGCCTGTTGGCATAATTCGGCATTGGTTTCCATGTTAAATACTAATTGTGTGATTCCGTATCTGTCACGAAGATCAACAAAGGTCATTCCCCCAAGGTCTCTGCTGCGTTGCACCCAACCGGCAAGCATAACTTCTTTGTTTTCATCTTCAATTCTAAGCACTCCACAATGATGCGTTCTATACATAAGGCTTTTTTTTGCGAAAATACAAATTGATATCAAATTTCTTTTTATTTTAGATAGTTTATTTAATTTTGTTTTGCATGCGACAATTTTATTTCTATATACTCTTCTGTTTTTTAACCCAGGGTGTGGTGTCGCAAAACCTTATACAAAACAGCAGTTTTGAGGATTTTTTCAACTGTCCTTATGATTATAATCATGCAAAAGATAGTGTTCAAGAAATAATACCTTACTGGTTTGTGCCTAATTGTTCCACTCCTGATTATTTTAACAGCTGTGCTCAAAATAAAATCAGTAGTGTTCCTGTCAATTTTGCAGGAAAAATGGAAGCAAAATCAGGGCAAGCTTATGCGGGGATAATATTGCGGGTCAACGCGCTGATGTATCACGGGAGCCCTTATTACAGGGAATTTCTGCAAAGCAACTTTAGCCGAACCTTGGTGCGAAATCAACTATATTGTGTTGGTTTCTATGTTTCTTTTGCCGAAAATTCAGGTCTTGCAACTGATGCTATAGGAATGTGTTTTTCTGAAAAAAAACCAAACATTATTAAAAACAAAGATTTGCTTTCCTTTCAAGCTCAAATAGAAAATCCTTCCTCTAATATTATACAAAATCCTGAAGAATGGGTGTTGATTAGTGGAATTTATCGTGCACAAGGAAATGAGAACTATCTTACAATAGGTAATTTTAAAAGCAATTATGATACAAAAGTTGTGCAAATAAAAAACACCAAAGAAGAAGCTATTGACCAATATGCTTATTATTATATTGATGATGTTTTCGTCTATCCTATTGACCAACAAAAAGATTGTTTTTGCTCTGTCAATAAAGCGATTAGAGATTCCTTTCCAGTGTTTAATAGTAGCAATAATTTAAAAGAAAAAACGGATAGTTTTTTTGTTAACCCAAAAGCTGAAGATAGCTATATTCTGAAAGATGTTTTGTTTGAATTTGACAAAACTTTGCTATTGGAAAATGGAAAAAAGGAATTAGATAAAATTCATCAATTAATGTTGGAATATCCGAATATGCAGATAGAAATTTATGGACATACGGACAATATTGGAACAGAATCTTACAATATGTTGTTATCGGAGAACAGAGCTAAAGCTGTTTTTGAATATTTGTATTACAAAGGTATTGCATTACAGAGGATGAATTTTATTGGTATGGGCAGTAGTAAACCCATTGCTGACAATAAATTGGCAAAAGGTAGAGAAAAAAACAGGCGAGTAGAAATTAAAATAATTAAACTATAATGCTATTAAACGATGAATATTTCATGCGAGAAGCTTTGAAAGAGGCTAAAATTGCTTTCGACAACAATGAGGTTCCTATTGGAGCTGTCTTAGTTTGCAATAATACAATCATAGCAAAGGCACACAATCAAACAGAGCTATTACAAGACCCAACTGCACACGCAGAAATACTTGCTCTTACGGCTGGCACAACAAAACTAGGAAGTAAGTATTTGGATGAATGTACGCTCTACGTTAGTTTAGAACCTTGTTCTATGTGTGCTGGAGCCTGTTTTTGGACTCGCGTAGGCAGAATTGTATATGCTGCTCAAGATAAAAAAAGGGGCTTTGAATTATTTAGTCGTGCTATTTTACATCCCAAAACAAAGCTTAAAAAAGGAATTTTAGAAAAAGAATCAAAAGAATTGTTAAAAATATTTTTTGAATCAAAAAGAAGAAATCCTAAGATTAAACGCTAAAAACTGCCACCAAAATAAAACAATTCTTCTATAAACCTTTTGCCAAAATCTTGCAAAGCGCTGTTTAACAAGAAGTTTCTTAAGGAAAAATTTGCTTTTCACTCAAAATTTTTATAATATTGTGTGAATTTTTAAACTAATAAATGATGAGAATATTTATACTTTCTTTTTTAATCTGTTTGTTTCAATTTCAATCTGTAACTGCAGAAAAAGCTCCTTCAATAAATGAAAAACCTAATATTACAAATAATGAATTCAATTCTTCTCAAAAAAAGCAATTGAAAGAAGCACAAGAATACATTAGTGAAGGATATTATGAACATGCTTTGGAAATATTATTAAAACTGGAAAAAGAAATTAAAAACCCAAATATAAATTATCATATTGGTATCTGTTACGTTAATGTTTCGGTAAATCAAGATATAGCCATTGACTATTTGTCCAGAGCTTCTGAAGGAATCAATCCAGAGGCTAATGGCTCTTATAAAGAAGTCGAAGCTCCTATTGAAACCTATTTTTTCTTGGGGAAGGCTTATCATTTAAGCAATAATTACGACATGGCTATCAGCTTTTTCGAGAAATATAAAGAAAACCTAAACTCTGAACAAACTCAAGAAAGAAAAAGTGCAGAACATCACATCAAGATGTGTGAAACAGCAAAAGAAATGATAAAAAACCCTCAGGACGTTGAGCCACAAACGCTTGGAACAGACATTAACACTAAGGCTTGTGAGTTTCCGATTGCTTATATTGCAGAAGAAAATTTAATTGTTTATTCTTCTGTAAAAAGAAATAATGTGAAAAACTCCACTAATCAACAAAATATTTATATAGCAAAGTATAATCAAGAAACAGGAAGTTGGGATGAGCCACTAAAATATTCAGAACAAACAGCAAAACTTAAAGCAAATCAACAGTCACAAAACGAATTCTTTTTTAGCAAAAAAGGGAATATTTATTCAACGAAATATATTGAAGGAAACTGGACAGAACCCCAAAAATTAGATAAAAACATAAATTCAAAAAACAACGAAATACAAGCTTGTCTGTCTCCAACAGGCACACGCTTATATTTTGTTAGCGATAGAGAGGGAGGATTTGGAGGATATGATATTTGGTATTGTGAAAAATTTGGAGACAAATGGGGTCCAGCAATTAACGCAGGTTCTGAAGTTAATACAGAATTTGACGAAATAAGTCCATATATTGCAAGTGATGGAATTAGTTTATATTTCAGTTCCAACGGACATAATTCCATGGGTGGCTTTGATGTTTTTATTAGTATTTTGTTTGATGGATTTTGGACAGATGCTGAAAATTTAGGCTATCCATTAAACACTTCAGAAGATGATGTTTTTTATATCATTTCTACAGACGAAAAAAGTGCATATTATTCTAGCACAAAGGAAAACGCTGTAGGCAAGAAAGACATCTATTTTATAAGGTATTGATAATCAACATTAAAACAACTTTGTATTTGGTTTTATGATGTTTTTCGATTTTTTTTGCTGTTTTATGGGATAATTTCTTATTTTTGCAGAAAAAAGTATAAACAAGTTGTTTAGAACGATATGAAAAAAACAATTTTTTTACAGATTATAATAATCTTATTTCTAGGTATCAATGTTGATAATTTATCAGCTCAAAACCCTAGCTTGTCATTGGATAATATCTCTGACAATACAGATTTTCAAGAAAAATACGAAAAAGCAGAAAACTATCTAATGGAGAAAAACTACATCTATGCACTTCAACTGTATAAGGAGTTGGACGTAATTTCTCCAAGAAATGCTAATATTAATTATAAGATTGGGATTTGTTATCTTCATTCTCTATCAGAAAAAAACAAGGCGATTCCTTATTTTGAATTAGCGGCAAAAAACCCCTCTGAATTATATGCAGGCGACTATGATGAAGTAACCGCTCCGTTAGATGTATATTTTTATCTAGGGAAAGCCTATCATATTGACTATAAGTTTGATTTGTCTGTAAAAAGCTACAAAAAATTTGAGGAATATGTAATTGACAGTGAATTAGCAGAAGAGTTAGAAAGGCATATTCAAATGAGTTACAACGCTATTGAGATTGTTAACAACCCCCTTAGCATAAAAATAGAAAACTTAGGAGCTAATGTCAACACAGAATTCTCTGAATATTCTCCCGTTATTGCATTTTCCTCTACAAATGAACCCGCATTAATTTTTACTTCAAGAAGAGCAGGAAGTACCGGAGGTAAACTAGATCATCAGGGAAGATATTTTGAGGATATTTACATTACTTACAAAAACAAGTTTGACGAATGGATTCCTGCCATTAACATTGGGAGTAAAATTAACACTAACTCACACGAGGCAACAATTAGCATGTCACACGACGGGAACCAACTGTTTATCTATAAAGACGACAATGGCGATGGCAACGTTTATGTTAGTGACTTCGAAGATGGTGATTGGACAAAGCCTAGAGGATTAAACAAAGAAGTGAATTCAGAACATTGGGAAACACATGCGTGTTTATCACCTGATGGAAAAACCTTATATTTTACAAGTAATCGAGCAGGTGGATATGGAGGTCGTGATATTTACAAGGCAATACTTTCTTCAAGTGGAAAATGGATTAATATTGAAAACCTTGGCCCTACTATTAATACTCCTCAAGATGAAGATGCTCCTTATATCTTAGCAGATGGGGTTACCTTGTATTTTGCTTCTAATGGTCACAAAACCATGGGAGGTTTTGATATTTTCTTTTCCA
>CAZJZP010000022.1:0-10134 GCA_964550505.1 uncultured Prolixibacteraceae bacterium
ATACAGGAATATTAGCGTTGCGAAGCAAGCGATTATTCTCTGTTGAACTACACCGCTTGTTTTTGTGATTTAAATAATATTTCAGTAAATCGCTTATATTTATTCCTTTTATTGCTATTTTTGTGGTGGTCAATGAATAAAATAATCAGAACGGAGAGACTCATAGTGAACGAGTTCAAAATGACACTAAAATGGGATTAGATAAACAAGGAGCAAAACCAACAGGATTCATTGGTAGATTTATTGGACAATTGAATCTATTTTTTTGAATTCTATAGTAATCACACTTTATATAATGATTATTTTCAAAACAATTTACCCAAAGATAATTCAAGTATTTTAGATATTGGTTGTGGAGGTGGTAAGTTTTTAAAGTTTCTATATGATTTAAATGATAGTTATTTGTTATACGGTCTTGACCATTCGCCAGAGATGATTAAACTTTCCTCAAAAATCAATAATCGAGCCATTGAGAAAAAACGATTAAAGCTTATTCAAGCTTCAGTAAATGATATTAAATTGGATAATGCTAAATTTGATTTGATTACTTCATTTGAAACAGTTCAATTTTGGTCAGATATTGACAAATCTTTTTTAGTCATAAATAGATTATTAGAAATAGGTGGACATTTTTTGATTATTAATCGTTATCCATCTGAAGGGACTAAATGGTGGAAAAAAGCAAAAATTAAAAGTGATAAAGAATATATATCTAAACTAGAAAAAGCTGGTTTTACTAAAATATCTGTTGATATGGAGTTTAAAAATCAATGGATTATTGTAGATGCAAAAAAATAATCTTACAATTTATTACTATCTATAGTTTTGCTTCTCGTCAAACAACATTTAATACATCTTATACATACATCTATTTTCAGAAGAGTTTCAAAATATCCCCACTAAACTAATCCCCTTTTTGGAAAATATTTTACCGTTTTTTGTCACTAATTTCCCAGAAAATTGTCAACTTACTATATAATAATGTATTAAAATTTGGATTTGCTCCTAAATTATTGTAGTTTTAAATCCTCAAAAACTGATGTGTATTAAAAAAATAATCCATGAAAAAACAATTTACCCTCCTTACAATAATAGTCTTTTTAATTATCCTTCCTGCTTTATCCTTTGCACAAGGCGACAACTGTGCTAGCGCTGTTCAAATTACAACCAATGGAACCTATACTGCTGACGGTCCATCAAGCGGCGGGGGTGCAACAGCAGGAAATGCAAATAATGCAGATTGGTATTACTTTGTAGCTCCTTCAGCCGGCGAAATTGAAGTCAGTGCTTGTAATCTAGATAATGTGGACACAAGACTAAGAATCCATGATGGCAATTGTACATCACTTAATCAATTAGCGATGGATGATGATGGCTGTAACACTTATGATTACGCTTCTGTTATTAGCAATCTTGTCGTAACTGCCGGCACTACATACTATATTGAATGGGATGACAGATGGTCGCAAAGTGGCTTTCAGTTTACTTTTACCTTCACTTCTTATGGAACTTGTCCTCTGCCGACAAATCTAAATGCATCAAATATTACCCAAACCACTGCTAGCCTTTCCTGGACAGAATTAGGCTCTGCAACTACATGGATTATTGAATATGATACAGCGGGTTTCACTTTAGGAACAGGAACCCTTATCAACAACGTTACAAACAATCCATATAGTCTTTCAGGCTTATCAGCATCAACAGCTTATGACTTTTATGTGCGTTCTTTTTGTGCCATAGGCGATACTAGTGTTTGGGCAGGACCTTTTCAATTCCACACAAGCTGTCTTCCTGTTCTTGCTCCTTATTATGAAAATTTTGAAAATACCGGATTAATTCCCACATGCTGGACAAATGACGTGGGAGATGATATTGACTGGAGTTTCGGTCAAAATACACCTTCAAATACCACAGGACCTTCTGGTGATCATACCACAGGAAGTGGATATTTTGCATATACAGAAGCATCCAATCCGAACTTCCCTGACAAGCGCGCAGATTTATTAAGTCCTTGGATTGATGTTACGACTTTAAGTGTTCCGGCCATACATTTTTGGCATCATTTGTATGGTGCTGATATGGGAGAACTACACGTTGATATTCATGATGGTACTAGCTGGACAAATGATATTTTCCAAATTTCAGGAGACCAAGGAGATTTTTGGGATGATCAATATATTGATATTTCAGCTTACGGTGATACTGTTCAAATCCGTTTCCGAGGAATAACAGGTGATATGGCATTTAGTGATATGGCTATAGATGATTTCAGTGTTGTTGAAATGCCTACTTGTCCTGATCCGGACAGCCTTGATGTAGCAAATATCCAATCTACATCAGCTGAAATCAGTTGGCACGAAATAGGTTCTGCTACAAATTGGAACATACAATACGGAAATACTGGTTTTAGTTTAGGTACCGGAACAACCGTCAGTACCACAAATAATCCTGAAAACATAATCGGTCTAGCCGCATCAACAAGCTATGATGTTTATGTACAATCCGATTGTGGTTTAGGAGATACAAGCAATTGGGTTGGTCCTCTTAGTTTTACTACAGCCTGTGCTGTCTATACCGCTCCTTATACTGAAGATTTTGAGAATGCAGGAAATATTCCAATCTGTTGGACTAATGATATAGGAGATGATATCGACTGGAGTTTTGGGCAAAATACACCTTCCTTCAATACAGGACCTTCCGGTGATCATACCACAGGAAGCGGATATTTTGCATTTACCGAAGCATCACAACCAAATTATCCCAATAAGCAAGCCGATATGCTCAGCCCCTGGGTTGACATTTCAGGACTTAGTTCCCCATCACTAAGTTTTTGGTATCACATGTATGGAGTGGATATGGGAAGCCTTCACTTGGATATTAATGATGGTACGGGATGGACAAACGATGTTTTCCAAATAGCAGGCGAACAAGGTAATTTTTGGACACAAACCTATGTTGATCTTTCAGCTTTCGCTGATACTATTCAAGTAAGGTTCAGAGGAATTACCGGAACTTATGCTTATAGCGATATGGCAATTGATGATGTCCTTATAGATGAAATGCCAAGTTGTATTCCGCCTAGCATGCTAAGCATTACTAATCTCACAGATTCCTCAGCCAGCCTTGGGTGGACAGAGATAGGATCTGCCACAGAGTGGAATATTGAGTATGGCCCAAGCGGTTTTATTCCGGGAACAGGAACTATAATCTATAATGTTACGAATAATCCATACACTCTTAGCGGACTAACTGCATCTACCGACTATGATTTTTATGTTCAATCTTATTGTAGTATTGGTGATTCAAGTGCATGGTCAGGTCCAAAAACATTTTCAACATTAATGGATCCTCTTACAAATCCATCTTTATGTGAGATTAATATTTCAATCCCTGATCCAGGATGTATTGATATTCCAATTAACGTTCAAAATATAATAGGAAATCAATTAGGTACCGATATTGAGCTTTCAGATGTCAGTATTATCATCGAGCATACCGCAGATATGGACTTAAGCATTAGTTTGGAATCTCCAAATGGTGTTGTCGTTGATTTGAGTACAAACAACGGTGGCAATGGAAATAATTACGGTGTGATAGATGGTACATGTACGCAATACACCAATTTCAATATGGCAGGTACGAATGGAAATATTACTGCTGGAAATCCACCCTTCACTGGTTCGTACATCCCGGAAGGTAATTTTGCTAACTATGATGATAATTCTAATCCCAATGGACTTTGGATATTACATATTTGTGATGCCTATGGAACCGACACAGGAGCAGTACAATATATTGAAATTATATTTAATTCCTTAATTCCTCCGGCAGATGTAATTATTAATGAAGTGGATTGTGATCAAGCAACTGATACTTTAGAGTTTATAGAACTATACGATGGTGGCGTAGGTAATTACCCATTAACAGGATATGCACTTGCACTTTATAATGGAACTACTGATCAAATCTATTATTCTATAGACCTTGATGGATACACAACGGATAGTTCAGGATATTTTGTATTAGGAAATAATGCGGTTAATCAAGCAAGCATAAATTTCCCTGATGGATTATTACAAAATGGGGCAGATGCCGTTGCGCTATATTTTGATGATGCAACAAATTTGGCAGTAGGTTCACCTATCAGCCTTACTAATCTCTCAGACGCATTAGTTTATGGAACAAACGATCCGGTTGATATTCAACTTCTTGCTTTGTTGAATATGGGTCAACCACAAATAAACGAGGACAATAAAGGAAATAAAGACTTGCATTCCTGTTCGCGCTTACCTAATGGGAGTGGAGGACTTAGAAATACAGCTACCTACGATGCTGCAATCCCAACACCCGCTGCAAAAAACCATGCTATACCAGATCTTATTTGGGGAACAACATTTACCGAATCCTTATTTAATGACGGTAGTATTGATAATACTCTTAGCGTTGAACTTGAAGGAACGCAGTTTGCAGTTCTTGGTGCATTAACAGAAAACACACATTATACTTTAGCAAATCTACCTACAGGTCTAACAGCAATAGTAAATACGCTTAATGATAGCGTTGCAGAAATACAATTAAATGGAAATGCACTGGCACATGCCAATGCTAATGATATTTCTAACCTTAGTGTCAATTTTCTTAATGCTGCTTTTGATCAATATGCTAATTTTGTTATGAATAAATCGAAAGCAGATATCATTATTGATTTTATTGATAATGCACCTAAGACATTAGTTTGGGATACAGACACTTTCTATGAAAATGTATTAAATGATGGAAGTATTGGAAATCCAATAAACCTAATGCTCTTTAGTGATACTTTTGCTATTGTTGATACGCTTGTGCAAGGAGTTCATTACACCGTTAATAATCTCCCAGCGGGATTAAGCACGCATATTGAAACACTTTCCGATACAACCGCAATAATACAACTCACAGGCAATGCTCTAAGCCATTTTGATTCGGATGACATGGACAGTTTAGACATTAGATTTCTTGATGCTGTATTTATAGGTGGAGTAGCTGCCAATATCATTCATTATGCTGATTCTAATTTGGTAATCGATTATCTCAATCAGCCAAGTGATTCTACTGAAATTCTTGCCTATAGTTTCCCTCAACAAAGTGCTCCGGCAGTTATTGATCCAATAAACCATACCGTTGATATTTCAGTCGTGCCGGGGACATCTTTAAGCTATTTAGTAGCTACATTTACTCTTTCAGGAGGCGCAACTGCAACAGTTTATTCATCAACACAAACGAGTGGGATTAGTTTTTTAGATTTCACTTTCCCTGTTACATATAATGTATTAGCTGAGGATTCAGTTACTAATCAGGATTGGGTAATCACTGTTACGGTAGATTCTTTACCAAAGGATTCAACAGATATTATTACATACAGTTTTCCTCAACAAACATCTCCTGCTGTGATTAATGACACAAACCATACAGTTCATATTGAGGTGGCGTATGGCACTTCTTTAACAGCCTTAACTGCTTCTTATACTTTATCAACAGGAGCTACAGCAACAATACTAGGAGTTCCACAACAAAGTGGAGTAAGTGTTAATGACTTTAGCTCAACGGTGATTTACAATGTTCTAGCTGAGGACACAGTTACTAATCAAGATTGGAGTGTTTATGTAACTATTGCTTCAGCGATTGAGGATCAATTGGATGATTTTACCGTTGATATTTATCCTAATCCAACAACGAATAATGTAAACATTGAAATACATAGTAATATCATAACTGATTTTGTGGTTCAATTTTATGATGTTAAGGGGCAATTGATAAGCAATAAGACGTATAATAAATGCGCCTATGTACATGATAAATATGATATTAACAGCTTCCCTAAAGGAGTTTACTATGTTAAGATTCTGGATGGAAAGCAATTGAAAGTACAAAAAATTATTATTCAATAATATATAAAACAGCTAGTTCAATGAAAAAAATCGGTATAAGTTTATTTACTATTCTCCTTATTACGTTAAGTAATCAGCTATTTGCTCAACTTGTAGTAAACAGTGGAGCTTTGAATGCCCAAGCGCTGGCAGGAAATCTCTCTGGTAGCAATATCTCTGTAACAAATGCCACCATCAGTGGAAACGTTAATCAATCAGGAACCTTTAGCTTTAGTGGTACGGGATTGAATGTCAACTCTGGAGTTATCATGTCAACAGGAGATATTTTTGATGCTGTTGGACCAAACTCAGCTGGTAACACATCTACTGCATTTAATGGTCAGGGAAATACCCAGTTAAGTAATTTATCAGGTCAAACAACAAGAGATGCTGTTGTGCTGCAATTTGATTTTGAAGTACAATCGGATGAGATTGAATTCAAATATATCTTTCTCTCGGAAGAATATAATGAATGGGTAGGCTCGAATTACAATGACGTATTTGCTTTTTACATCAGCGGTCCTGGAATTACAGGGGAAGAAAATCTTGCAGTAGTCCCCGGAACTACGACACCAGTTTCAATAAACACTATAAATGCTAGCTCATTTTGGCAATATTACGTGGATAATTCCACTGCTCCTTACTCAACTAATATTGAGTTTGATGGTTTTACAACCTTGATGACTGCTAAGAAATCCGGTTTAATCCCTTGTGAAACATACACATTAAAGCTTATGATAGCCGATGCAGGAGATGCCCTTTTGGATGCTGCTGTACTCCTGCAAGAAAACTCTCTAGTGCAGAATAATGTAACAGCAACGTCATATACATACAGTGCTAATAATGTAGCTTTGGAAGGTTGTATTCAGGCAAGTTTTACTTTTGAATTAGATAGTGCGATAGGACAAAACACTACCATACCTATTCAAATTGGAGGTACAGCTACTAACGGGGTAGATTATGCTTATATTGATACATTAATTGTTATTCCTGCAGGACAAACTTCTGCCTCAATTATAATTGACTCTTACACAGACGGAATTGTTGAAGGACAAGAAAGTGTTGAGCTTTATTATTACCCTGAGGTTTGTGGAGATCGCGATACGATATTTCTATTTATTGATGATAATGTGCCTATTGAATTTTCACTAACAGGAACAGATTTGGGCTGTGCAGGAGATACATCAGGGATACTCGATGTGTCGATAACAGGAGGCTCTCCTCCTTATCTTGTTACTTTAACAGATACAGCAACAGGAATTTCAACGAGTTATCCTTCCTCGTCTTTACCTATTACTGGTTTATTTGCAACAACCTATTTAGTTGAAGTAAGTGACCAATATGGTTGTTCAGCTGAAGCATTGGTCGTTGGTGGCGATTTTGATGCAGGACAAACTTTCTTACCTGATGGTAACGGTGTTTCTTATACCAGCGATATTATTATTTCCGGTTTTAATGCAGGACAGACATTAACCTCAGAACAACAAATAAATTCTATCTGTGCCAATATGGAGCATTCTTATGCGAATGACTTAACTATCGTTTTACAAGCTCCTAATGGCTCACAAGTAATGTTGAAGAATGTTGGTCCCACAGGCGGCTCATTAAACGCTTGTAATATGGGTGAACCAGTTGCTTCAGGACCAGTGGACAATTGGAATTCTTCAAATATTACACCCGGCGTTGGATATAATTATTGTTGGACAAATACACCAACATACGGAACGATGGGAAATGAAATCCAAACAGCAAATGTTCCTTATTATACCTATACATCTACTTTTGGAAACGTACTTTCCGATTATTATTTAACTGCAGGATCATATACACCTGTGCAAAGTTTAGCCGGTTTTATTGGTACTCCGTTAAATGGAACATGGACACTGATTGTAACAGACAATTATAACCTAGATAATGGATATATATTTGAGTGGAGCATTAGTTTATCAGCCGATCTTCCTGATTCAACCATAACATTAACAGAGCCTGACTCCATTGATGTAAGTGGTAGTATTACGAGTACTGCTTGTGGATCGAGCAATGGTGCCATTGATATAACAGCAAGCGGTGATTATCCTCCATTTAGCTTCAACTGGAGTAATGGTGCAACTACAGAAGATATTTCAAATTTAGCAGCAGGTACTTACACTGTTACTGTTACAGATAATAATAACTGTGAAGAAATATTAAGCTTTAATCTTCCTAACGGTACAGCTGTCCAAATGACTGCTAGTATTACTGATGAAAGCTGTATCACATCTTTGGATGGGGAAATAGATATTACTATGACAGCAGGCACAACTCCCTTTAATTATGCCTGGAGTAATGGTGCTACTACAGAAGATATTTCTGGCTTAGCTGCTGGAACTTATACGCTAACTGTTACTGACGCTTCTGGATGTATTGGGATTGATAATTTTATTGTTGATGAACCTCTGGCTATCTCTATTTCTAAAAGTATTACTCATGAAAATTGTGGGGATAGTGAAGGAATAATCGACCTTACTGTTAGTGGTGGAACACCTGGATATTCATACAATTGGTCAACAGGGGATACTACGGATATTATTGATGAGCTTTCAGCTGGAATGTATTATGTTACAGTTACTGATAATAATCTTTGTACGAAGATAGATTCATTTACGATTATCAACTATGTTGGTAATTGTGTTCCTAATTGTGACCTTGAAATTACTAATTCTTTCGTAAGCGATGAAATCTGTGGAAATGCTAATGGTGCTATTGATATAACAATCTTTACCAGCTACTCACCTTATTCTATTCAATGGTCGAATGGAGCAACATCCGAAGATATTGCAAACCTTAGCGCTGGAATCTACACTCTTACGATTACTGATGCTGAAAGCTGTGAGCTTATTCAAAATTTCGCAGTTGATAATGAAAGCGGAACATTGCAGATTACGAGTATCATTCCTACAGACGAAACTTGTGGTAATGCACAAGGAAGCGTTAATCTTACGGCTACAGGTGGAGCATTGCCATATAGCTTTAACTGGTCGAATGGTCAAACTACAGAAGATATCACTAATCTTAATGCAGGTATTTATGCTGTTACTATCACAGATGGAAACAATTGTTCTGTTAATTCTTCTGTTACTGTTAGCAATATTTCAGGTACTTTATCCTATGATTGGGGAAATGCTGTAAACGAAATATGTAATAACAATCAGGGTTCTATAGATATTCTTCTTAGTGGAGGTAGTCTTCCATACAACTATACTTGGTCAAATGGAGCAACAACAGAAGATATTACGAATTTAAGTGAAGGTGATTATACCTGTACAATTACTGATGATGATGGATGTTCGATTTCTACTCCTACTTTTACCGTTCTTAATGAAGGTGGAACATTAGTATTAGATAATGTAGATATTGATAATGAAATCTGTGGTAATGGATTGGGTGAAATTGAATTATTTGTTTCCGGTGGAACCACTCCATATAATTTTGTTTGGTCAACAGGAGCTACGACACAAAACATTTATAACTTAAGTGCAGGAACATACACCGCAACAATCTCTGATAATAACGGCTGTGCAATAACAACAGGAAACTTAAACTTGATTAATCAGTCTGGAACATTACAACTGAATAATATCAGTGTAACGGATGAAATATGTAATAACGGTCAAGGCTCTATTAATGTAACAATTAGCGGAGGAACAACCCCTTATTCTTATGTTTGGAGTAATGGTTCTACTTCCGAAGATTTAATTAATATCGGGGATGGAACTTATTCTTGCACTGTAACAGATCAAAATGGATGTGAAATCTACTTTAATAGTATTGTTGATGATAATCAAGGTACCTTAAGCTTATTAAATACTATCACAACAAATGAAGATTGTGGAAACAGCGATGGAGCAATTAACCTTGTTGTTTCTGGAGGAACACTTCCCATATCTTATGCTTGGAATTCAGGGCAAAGCTCTGAGGATATTACAAATATTCCGGCAGGAACATATGTTTGCACTATTACTGACAATCAAGGCTGTGAGATTCAAGCTAATGCTAATATCATTAATAACACTGGAAATCTATCCTTAGATAATGAAGTTATTACCAACGAAAGTTGTGGAGATGCTAATGGTAGTATTGACCTTAGTGTTAGTGCTACTGCAACACCTATTAGCTATAATTGGTCTAACGGTGCAACTACACAAGATATTTCTGGATTAAGCTCAGGAAGCTCTACTTGTACAATTAC
>CAZJZP010000022.1:10144-15820 GCA_964550505.1 uncultured Prolixibacteraceae bacterium
AATAATTTCTCTGGTGCATTTATGCTTAGTAATATTAGTGTTATTAATGAAGCTTGTGGAGATGCTAATGGCAGTATTGACATTACTATATCCGGAGGACAATCTCCATTCACTTATGCATGGAGTAACGGCGCTTCTACTGAAGATATTAGTGGATTATCAGCGGGTAATTATACTTATACAATTACTGATGCTAATAATTGTGAAATCACCAATACTATTGCTGTTCAAAATGATGCAGGAACATTAAGCATCGAGAATTATACAGTAGTAGATGAGATGTGTAGTAATGCAAGCGGTAGCATTGATGTTAACATTATTGGAGGAACAATGCCTTATAACTATGCATGGAGTAACGGACAAACGACAGAAGACCTTGTTGGTCTGAGTGCAGGAAGCTATACCCTTACAATAACCGATGATAATGGGTGTAGTATTGTATCCAATACCATGACACTGACTAATAATCCGGGTACTTTTGCGCTTGTTGATATGAACGTAACGGATGAACAATGTGGTGATGGAAGTGGTGCAATAGATGTTATCCTTGCTGGTGGTACAAATCCTATTTCTTATAGCTGGAGTAATGGTGGTTTTGTTCAGGATCAAACGAATCTTAGTGCGGGAGTTTATAGCTGTACTGCTACTGATGGTAATGGTTGTGTATTGAACTATTCTGCTACAGTTAATAACAATGCAGGAAGCTTACAAGTAAACTCTGATACCGTTACAGATGAAACTTGTGGGAATATGAACGGAGCAATTGATTTAGGCATTAGCGGTGGCACTCAACCTTATGCTTTTGCCTGGAATACAGGAGAAACAACTGAAGATATAAACGCTCTTTCTGCTGGAAATTACACTTGTGTTATTACGGATGACAATGGTTGTACAACAATTTATAACACTACAATACAAGATATTGGAGGAGACTTTCAGATTGATAATATCTCCACTGTAAACGAAGTTTGTAATAATAATGCTGGAGCTATTAATATTACTGTTGGAGGTGGAACAACACCTTACACTTACCTATGGAGTAATGCTGCAACAACCGAAGATCTTTCTTCTCTTGATGAAGGTTCATACACTGTTACCATTACTGATGCCATTGGTTGTCAAACACAAGGCAGTGTTAATATTGTTAATACTTCGGGAACCCTTGCTATTCAAAACTTAGCGGTTACTGATGAACAATGCGGCGATAGCCTAGGTGCGATAAACCTTCCATATTCAGGAGCGAGTTTACCTGTTTCCATTTCATGGAGTAATGGTTCAAATGACGAGGATATTGATTCACTTTCCCAGGGATGGTATTCTGTTTATATTATTGATGCTAATGGCTGTGAAATTACAGATAGTGCCTTTGTAGAAAACTTCACTGCTGGATTCCAAATCACTTCCACTTCTACTGATAATGAATATTGTGGAGATGGAAGCGGGTTTGTAGATTTAAGTTTAAGTGGAGGGACAACACCTTATACTTTCACTTGGAGCAATGGTGCAACAACCGAAGATATTAGTAATTTGCATGCCGGTATTTATAGTTGTACAATATCAGACGCAACAAATTGTAATATTTATTATTCCTACGAAGTACAAAATATTACCAATGGTCTTCAGCTTGCATCTGCGAACATTACTGATGATTATTGTTTTTCTGATGTGGGAGAGATAGATATTGATGTAAATGGTGGTCTTGCTCCTTATACTTTTACATGGAGCAATGGTGCTTCTACAGAGGATATTATTGGTGTTGGTCAAGGAAACTATACCGTAACAATTTCTGATGCTACTTCTTGTGAGCTTGTTTCGCAAACATATACTATTAATACAATAGAAAATTCTGCTCTTGGCTTTAGTTCTATTACAGTTACAGATGACAATTGCGGAAATATGCAAGGTTCAATCGCATTTACACCAACAGGAGCAACTTCTTATACTTTCAAACTAGATGGTAATACTATCTCTTCACCTATAATCAACAATTTAGGAGCTGGAACCTATGTAGTTTCTATTCTTGATTATGGTTGTAGAGTAGATACAACACTTAGCATTAATAATACTACGCCTTTTACCCTAAGTATTGATTCTATTCGTGATGAAAATTGTGGAGACGGAAATGGAGCTATTTATATGAATGTAAGTCCAGCAGCAAACTATTCCTATAATTGGTCAAATAATACTTATGTGGAAGATAATATGTGGATTAATGCAGGAACATATACCTGCGAGGTAACGGATACAAACGGATGTAGTTCTTTCATCTCAGCTACCGTTGGAAACAACACCGGATTTACTGTCAGTTCCACTTATGTTGATGATTCTTGTAATGATAGCATTGGAAGCATCGATCTTACAGTTAGCGGTGCTGCAGGTACAGTATCTTACGCATGGAATACAGGAGATATTACAGAAGATATAACTAATTTAGGTCAAGGAACATACACATGTACTATTACAGATACCACAGCTTGTACTTATATTGAAACAGTTCAGATTAGCAACCAAACAGGAAGCCTAAGCGTTACTGCGACAATGGATGATGACTTCTGCAATAATGCCCAAGGTAGGATAGTACTTACTATCAGTGGTGGTTCAGGGAACTATCTGATTGATTGGAATACTGGCTCAACGCAAGATACGTTAAATGGATTAACTTCCGGCACATATACTGTAATTGTTACTGATACTACAACAGCTTGCCAATACACTAATACATACACTGTTAATAATTTCGGTTACTTTACCTTGAGCGAGGCAATAACCCATGCATCTTGTGGTGTTTGCACTGATGGTGCAATTGATCTTACCGTAAATGGTGCTAGTCCAAACTATTATTATAATTGGAGTACGGGCGATACTACACAAGATATCAGTAATTTATTGCCTGGAACCTATACAGTTACAGTTACAGATGATTGGGGTTGTACCGATATTCAGACATACACTATTGGTTTCACTACAGCAATAGATGCCTATAATGATGATATTGAAGTAACCGTATATCCTAATCCAACAACTAATGTGATTTATATAGATTACAATCTACACCACTACAATCACGCTATTATGGTGCTATACAACCTATTAGGTGAAGCATTATTGCGCGAAGAAGTCTTTATTTCGACTGCAACGGTCAAAATGGATCTTTCCGGCTTACCGAAGGGGATGTATTACTTGAATGTACACAATGAACATTTCAAACGAAACTATAAGATAATCTTACGATAAACAGAAGGTGCTCCCTGTCAGCTATCCCAATTACTATCGGGAACTGGCAGGGCAGTTTAATCGATTTTGGATTCGCACTTCTTTTTCTGTCGTTTGTTTTGTTGTCAAGTCGTTGTGTAGGCTTCCCTGAAAGTCGTCCATTTTAAATTAGAAATTATTAATCTTAAAATCTTTCATTTACACTAATTCTTATTAGCTTTGTCTGTTAAGTTGCACAAGATTTCAGAAATCCGCATCCTTATGTTACTTAGGCAAACTAGTGATTTTTACAAGAAGAATAACCTAAAGAATAGGAAGATGCAATAAAACTTAGTAAAAATAATGAAAGATTTACACCTAATATATTATTCCCCAACAGGAACAACACAAAAAATCCTTAAAAAAATAGCTCAAGAACTTGATGTGAAATTGATAGAAGAATATAATATTACATCAACCAAGCTTGAATGGAATCAGGAGATAAACAATAATTGTTTGACAATAATCGGTATGCCTACTTACGGAGGTCGTTTGCCGTTAATAGCAGTGGAGAGATTAAAAACACTTAAAGCCAATGGTGCGCCGGTAGTAGTAGTTGTTGTTTATGGTAATCGAGCTTATGAGGATTCTTTATTAGAACTTAAAGAAATTGTAAGTAATTGCGGTTTCAAAATAATTGCCGCAGCAGCATTTATTGGAGAGCATTCTTTTTCTACAATTGACAAGCCAATTGCACAAGGAAGACCGGACAACTACGATTTAATGAAATGCTGCGATTTTTCTCGAATGATACGTTCTAAAATAAACAATTTAAAAAAAACAGAAGAAATCGTTGAAATAGCCATACCCGGTAATTATCCTTATAAACAACGATCAAAATTACCTGTTTCCATATCACCGGAAACAGATATGGCTAAATGTACTAACTGTGGAATTTGTGTAGATATTTGTCCTTCAAATGCCATTAGAATTAATCAAGGAGTGATAACTAACAAAGAATGGTGTAACTGGTGTTGTGCTTGCGTTAAAAATTGTCCGAATGAAGCTCGTTTTTTTGACAATCCTACCATTAATGATATCAAAAACAGATTACATTCAATCTGTACAGCAAGAAAAGAAGCTGAATTTTTTGTATAAATTAGCTTGCACACAATTTAACATTGTTTTCCTTGCTTTTTTTCAAAGAAATCAAAAAAAAATGTATTTTTGAGAACAAATTAGAAATTTGTAGTAATTTGTTAAGTGAATTGCCATAAAGATTCATTAGAGTAAAATCCAACAGCAGAATGAGATAAAAATAGATAAATAAAAACCAGTTTTTATGAAAACAATAATTAAAATCTTTCTATGTTTTGCAATCCTAACACTTATTGCATGTGAATCCCAGCAGCACATCTCCGTTACTGTCGTTGATAAAGATAGCGGTGAAGTTTTAGACTCGGTTTTCGTACAAGTAAATGCAGGTAAAAATGGAAGCTATGATAAGAATTCTGCCGATGGTTTTACTGATGAAAACGGCAAGTACGAGACCTATATGATGATTGGCTGCAGCTTTGGTTGTTATGATATTCAAATGAGCTATTCTAAACCCGGCTACAAAAAACTTATTCAGCTAAACAATACTACTGGTACAATAAGTTTGGAAAAAGAATAAAAGCTTGCTTTAATAGATGAAATGCAAACTGTTTTTTTTTATTCCAATGCCAAGCAATAGCTTTTGGAAAAAAGGGTGGGGGATTTTCTTATGGTGTTTTATTTATATACTATGTATAAGATTTCAACTAAATCATTCATTCTTTTCAGCTAGATATTATTAAATAAAAAAATAGGTATCTTTGAAATCAAAACAAATAGATTAAAGCAGCCTACTGTATCAAGCAACTTGCTTTTTTGGATATGGATGCTGTAAAAACAATAAATGATTTCAATCCTACGCATTAGAATTTGTTGAGGAGATAAAAATGCACAAAAATGAGAGAACGCAAACGAAACAGAATGAAGGATTTCGATTACAGCAGCAATAATATCTATTTTGTTACGAGTTGTACACATGGCAGTATCCATTATTTCGGTGAAATAAAAAAGGGAAAAATGCATTTAAATGAAATCGGCGAAATTGCCCTGCACCAATGGAAATGGCTAGCAAAACAATATCCATACACAAAATCACATGCATTTGTGGTAATGCCCAATCATATTCACGGGATTTTGGAAATAAATCGGGATTTTATTCGCGATGTACGGACAGGTCGCGACCTGTCCGTACAGAAAAAAATAAAATCCCTATCCGAATTAATGGGGGCATATAAAACCACCACATCCAAAAAAATACATTTGATGGGATATCCTGATTTTGCCTGGCAACGGTCATTCCACGACCATATTATTCGCAATACCACATCCTACGAAAAAATATACGCCTATATTCTAAACAATCCAAAGCATTGGGAAGAGGATGGATTG
>CAZJZP010000023.1:0-15471 GCA_964550505.1 uncultured Prolixibacteraceae bacterium
TTGCTGCTTCTTGCTGATGAACAAGCTGTCCTAGATTATTGTAAACGGAAATCTGCGTATTACTATAATCTGCTTCATTAAAAGATAGATTTATTTGCTTATTCGCTGCAAATATTTTTGTTGTTGCAAAACGCTCATTAAGATTAGTGGTTCCGCCCATATCTCCAGCTAAAATTCCTGTGTTAGGACTAGATTCATAAGCAAAATCTTTTATGGTAACAGACCAATTTCCTGAAGCATAAGGAATGCCAATAGAAGCATCCAATCTTACCCATCCGTAATGTGTATTGCTTCCAATTTTAAAGCGAAGACCAATGTATTTATCGGTATGGCTTCCTGTCCAGTTACCTTTAGTGTACATATAAGTACTCCCTGCGGTATAAAATGAGGTAAATTTTGCCATAAACCTCTCAAATCCATAATCTTTAAAATTAGCACTAGCATTAATATTTACACCCTGATTTAATACTGCGACATAACTTCCACCATATAGTGGATTACTAGCAACAATACTATTCGAAGCAATTGGTACAATTTGCAAATGACGCTGGCTGCTCCAGGGTTGGATCATCTCAATGGTAAAATCAATCACAGCATTTGCATCTAAATCTATATTAAAAGAAGAAGGAAAACTATTCAGTGTCTGGTCTGGACTAACATCTGTGTAAACAACTTGTGCATCTGCGTTTCCAGCAGCAACAATTGCAGCAGCTATACTAGCGTAAGTTTTTAAACGATTGTCTATTCTGTTTTTCATCATTTATTAGTGTTTTTTTATTTTCAATTTCACTCCATTCTTTAGAAAAAGCTAACAAATATAATAAAAACATCATCTTAAACAAAAAAATGAACGTTTTTTTTTGTTTGTTGTACGGAAAAACATGATTCAAAAAAATCTAAAAAACAAGCTAAATCATAAATTAACATTAAAATCTACTACCATGAAAACAAAACTTTTTTTAATGCTCACGCTTTTCTTTTTCTATTCCTTCTCAGGATTAGCTCAAAAGAATGAAAACAACAAAGACAAAACGCTTTCTCCTTATTTCATAATTTTAGGAGATGACGACACAAAATCTGTTATGCCTTTGGAATCTACAACTGCAGATGTGCAAATAGCAGGGGTTATTGCCGATGTGAAAATCACTCAAACATACACCAACGCTGGAGAGAAACCGATAGAAGCCATTTATGTTTTCCCTGCTTCCACAAAAGCTGCGGTTTACCACATGAAAATGACCATTGGCGACAGAACTATAGAAGCAAAAATTGAAGAAAAGCAAAAGGCAAGAGCGGATTACGAAGCTGCCAAAAACAACGGACAAACAGCCTCTTTACTCGAACAACAACGACCTAATGTTTTCCAAATGAATGTTGCTAATATTCTACCGGGGGACAAAATTACGGTGGAATTATTCTATACTGAATTATTAGTGCCAAGTTCTGGAATTTACAGCTTTGCCTTCCCAACGGTTGTGGGACCGCGCTTTAGTACGCAGGATGCAGCAACCGCCTCCGCTAACGACAAATGGATTTCAAATCCATATACAACAGAAAACATAAAACCAACTTATGCCTTTGATATTACAACAAAAATCAATGCAGGAATGAATATTCAGGATATCCAATGCAGTACTCATGATGTTGATATTAATTATTTAGGAAAAAAATCTGCCTCTATTAAACTCAAAGAAAATGAAAAAGATGGTGGTAACAGGGATTTTATTCTAAAATATCGCTTGTCTGGCAAAGAAGTAGAAAGCGGACTACTACTTTTTGAAGGCGAAAAAGAGAATTTCTTTTTGGCGATGATGCAACCACCACATAAAACAACTGCTGCGCAAATTCCACCCAGAGAATATGTTTTTGTGGTGGATGTTTCCGGTTCTATGTATGGTTTTCCTCTTGATGTTTCCAAAGAATTATTGAAAAATCTTATTGGTAACTTAAAACCAACAGATAAATTTAATGTAGTATTGTTTGAAAGCAGCGCACGACTTTTGTCCGAAGAATCCATGACTGCTAATGAAGAAAACATACAAAAAGCTTGTGATATGATTGACAAGCAAGGTGGAGGTGGTGGAACGCGCATGCTTCCTGCGATTGAAAAAGCAATGACGCTCAAAGGCAGTGAAGATTATTCCCGCTCTTTTATTATTGTTACAGACGGCTATGTTAGTGTGGAAAAAGAAGCTTTTGATTATATCCGAAATAATCTCGGAAACGCAAACTTTTTTGCCTTTGGTATTGGAAGCTCTGTCAATCGCTATATCATTGAAGGAATTGCCCACGTTGGAATGGGCGAACCATATATCATTACCAACACTATTGATGCTAACGAAAAAGCGGAAGAATTCAGAAAGTATATCAACACTCCAAGCTTAACAAATATCGAAGTGGATTTTGAAAATTTTGATGCTTACGATATTGAGCCTATCACAATTCCTGATGTTTTTGCGGAAAGACCTATTATCATTTTCGGAAAATATAAAGGAAATGCACAAGGAAAAATTAAAATCAAAGGTGATGCCGGTGATAAAAAATACAACTTCGATATGAATCTTAGCGATTACGCTGCCGACAATAATAATGCAGCCATAAAATATCTTTGGGCAAGAGAACGCATTAAACTACTGGATGATTATAATAAATTAGGAGCTGACGATGAAGCTGTTAAAGAAGTTACACAATTGGGCTTGAAATATAATTTGCTCACTAATTATACTTCATTTATCGCCATTGATTCCGAAATTCGTAATGCTTCTGGAGAACAAAATACTATTCATCAAGCTTTGCCTCTGCCACAAGGGGTTAGCAACTACGCTGTTGGAACAGCAAGCTATTCCGGAGGAATGCCAAAAACGTCCACTAACAGAATGTATAGAGCGGAAGAAGCTGAAGCTTGTGACGATCTTGACATTAGTGTAAACAAAAAAGATTACAGTAAAACATTTACAACAGCAACAGTACAAAAAGCTCCTGTTTTTATTGGCGGTGAAACAGCGATGGAAGAATTTATTAAAAAGAATATCGTATATCCTGAAGATGCTAAAACAGCAGGCAAAAGCGGAGTAGTGTATATTAGTTTTATTGTAGAAAAAGACGGAAGTATTAGCGAAATAAAACTGCTTCGTTCTCTTTTCCCCTCTTTGGACAATGAAGCCTTGCGAATTGTACGCTTAATGAATAAAAAATGGAAGGCCGGAGAAGAAGACGGAAAAAAAGTAAAGGTAAGAACGACTATTCCAATTCACTTTAAACTCGAAAAATAAAACAGTAAAAAAAAGGAGATTAATTTCTCCTTTTTTTTTTACTTTTACCGAAAGAAAAATATATTGCGATTATGAAAATTCTTAGTTCTTATCTTTTCATCCTCTTGATGATAATAAGTAGCGCTTGTTCTCAAAACGAAAAAAAATATCAATTGGAAGGAGAAACACAAGGAACTTATTTCCATATTACTTATTATGGCCAAGAGGATTACAGCAAAGAAATTGATTCTTTATTAGAAGACTTTGATGCAATTGCCTCTGTGTATAATAAAAAATCATTGATTAGCAAGATTAACAGCAATGAGGATGTTGTGGTAAACGATATTTTTAGCGAAATTTTTAATCTTGGTGTTGCCGTTTCAGAAAAAACCGATGGCGCTTTCGATTTTACCATTGCAGCTTTGGCAAATGCTTGGGGCTTTGGGCCAGATAAAAGCAATTCTCCTGACAGTGGCGCTGTTGACAGTCTTCTTTCTCTTGTGGATTATAAAAAAATTAGAATAGAAAACAATAAGGTAATCAAAGATAATCCCAAGATTCAATTAGATTTTAATGCCATTGCCAAAGGCTATTCCGTTGATTTAATTGGGAAGTTTCTAAGTGAAAAGAACATCGCTTCTTTTTTAATTGAAATTGGAGGTGAAGTGCTTACAAAAGGTCAAAAGCCTGATGGAAAAGACTGGATTATCGGCATTGAAAAGCCCAGTGAAAGTGCAAATTCCCCTCAACAAGCTCAAAGTCGCATAGCAATTAGCAACAAAGCTATTGCCACCTCCGGAAACTATAGAAATTACTATGAAAAAGACGGAAAACGATATGCTCACACCATAAATCCAAAAACAGGATATCCAGTAGAGCATTCTTTGTTGAGTGCTACAGTAATTGCAAACGATTGTGCTACGGCTGATGCTTATGCTACTGCTTTTATGGTGATGGGAAAAGACAAAGCATTAAGTCTGGCAGAAAGCATAAAGGATATTGAAATTTACCTTATTTATTACGATGCTCAAGAAAAACTAAATAAAATAGCGATGAGTTCGGCTTTTGAAGATTATATTATTGATTAATCTCTTCCGCTTGATTGTGGCATTCTTGCTTGTTTTCAGAATTACAGCTGCATGGCATTCTTTTTCCTGTTTTTGGATCAACAGAGCCGCAAGATTTCTCGAATTTTCCGCTTTTTGTAAATAGAATTTTTACTGCCAATGCTACTAAAGCAATTAAAACAATAAGTGCTGTTATAATTAATAGTTTTACAAACATTTGATTAGCATTTGTCTTTATCTAGAACAATAAATGACAACATAAGTTTAAAAAAAACAGCCGACATCTATAAAAAACATCGGCTGGAAAAAATTATGATTTAAACATTTAGCTCTTCAATCTCTGCTTCTTCTTCTATTTCTTCTTCTTCTATTTCAAAACTGATTAATAGTTCATTTTTAGGAACAATATCCCCTTCCTTAACGTGGATTTTCTTGATAAGTCCATCCACAGGAGAAAGAATTTGATTTTTCATTTTCATTGCTTCCAACACCAACAAACGATCGCCTTCTTTAACGACGGTATTTTCTTGCTTATAAATTTTTAAAATTGTTCCGGGAATAACTGCTAACAATAAACTATTATCCTTCGGTTTATAGGGTTTACGATTTTCATAATTTTTAGTCAAGCGTGTTTTATACTTGGCTTCAAAAATTTGAAAGTTAACAAAGTCATCAGCGATAGGTGCTTTTTTATCCATTTTTTTCCTTCTCTCTTTCTTTTTAACTGTTTCAGACTTTGCAGCCGTATTTTTTCTAGTTAATTTCTTTTTCGCTGTCATAATGCATTATTTTAAAATGGAGGGGTACCATGTTTTTTGCGTGGAGGAATCTCGTTTTTACTAACAGAAATTTCCAGTGCATGGATTAATAAACTACGTGTTTCTGCTGGTTCAACAACGGCATCAACATAACCATAAGCAGCAGCAACATAAGGATTTGCAAATTTCTTTTTGTATTCTGCGATCTTCTTTTTACGCACATCATCCGGATTTTCTGCTTCCATAATTTCTTTTCTGAAAATAATATTAGCAGCACCTTCCGGACCCATAACTGCAATTTCTGCTGTTGGCCATGCAAAAACAAAATCTGCACGCAGGTGATTACTACACATTGCGATATAGCCGCCACCGTAAGCTTTTCTAAGAATTACTGTTAATTTTGGCACAGTAGCTTCTGAATAAGCATACAATACTTTAGCTCCGTGTCGGATAACTCCAGCATGTTCTTGGTCAACTCCAGGCAAATATCCCGGTAAATCTACTAATGTTACCAAAGGAATACTAAAAGCATCGCAAAAACGAATAAATCGAGCTGCTTTATCAGAAGAATCCACGTCTAAGACTCCTGCTAAAATCAATGGTTGATTAGCAATATAACCAACGGTTTCGCCATTTAATCGTCCAAAACCAATAACAATATTGGGTGCAAATAACTCCTGAATTTCAAAGAAATCGGAATTATCTGATATGGCTTGGATGATACTTCTTACATCATAAGGTTGTTTTGGATCGGTAGGAAATATCTCCTCGATTTTGTATTCTTTTGCTTTCGGGGATTTGGCAGGGAAAGGCTTTGCTTTTTGCTCATTATTCCAGGGAATGTAAGAAACCAATTTCTTGATTTGTTCGAAACATTCTATTTCGTTTTCTGCAAAGAAATGTGCATTTCCGGTCACTTCACAGTGCGTACGCGCACCACCAAGCTCTTCCATGGAAATTTCTTCACCTAATACTGTTTTAATAACTTCGGGTCCGGTGATAAACATTTTGGAGATTTTGTCAACAACAAAAACAAAATCCGTAAGCGCTGGAGAATAAACTGCTCCACCGGCACAAGGTCCAAGAATCACAGAAATCTGTGGAATAACTCCAGAAGCTTGGGTGTTTCGATAGAAAATTTCACCATAACCTGCAAGGGAATTAACACCTTCTTGAATACGAGCACCACCGGAATCATTAATTCCGATAATAGGTACTTTCAACTTCATGGCATGATCCATGATTTTGGTAATCTTTTTGGCATGCATATATCCCAAAGAACCACCTGCAACGGTAAAATCCTGCGCATAAATACAAACAGGATGTCCACTGATAGTTCCTGTTCCAGTAATTACACCATCACCGGGCAAGTATTTTTTGTTCATATCAAAATCTTTACCCGCATGTTCCACAAATAAATCATACTCATGGAAAGAATTAGGATCTAATAACGACAAAATACGTTCACGAGCAGTAAGTTTACCGCCTGCTTTTTGCTTCTCAATAGCAACAGAACCTCCGCCTTGTAAGGCGTCTTTCATCCTTTTTTGTAAATCTGTTGATTTTCGTTTTAAAGACATAATTATACTGTTTAATAAAACTTTATGCTGTTTTTTGGGAAATATTTCCCTTTTTAATGCAAACAAAGAAATTCAGAAAAAGAGAACTGTATCTTTTTTTTCTGTTAAAAGATGTTAAACTAACTGCTAATAAACTGATACAGAAATTCAAACCAAAAAGCTGCATATACAAAAAAGAGGAATAAGTAAAAACTTATTCTTTAGAACGAAAAAATAGTAAGCAAAAACAGTATGTGTGTAATTTGTTTAATAACCAAAAACATGCCAAATTTGTCGCAGTAAATTTTTAAAGATGCATATTGAAGAACTAAGAGAATATTGCTTGCAAAAAAAGGGAGTTACAGAAAGCTTTCCTTTCGATGAAACTACGCTAGTTTTTAAAGTGGGAGGAAAAATGTTTTTGCTTACAGATATCGTAGATGATTTTGCCATTGCCATTAAGATGAATGCTGAAACGGTAGAAGAAACAAGAGAAAAATACGCTGCCGTAAACGCTTCCAGATATCTGGACAAAAAGTATTGGAACGCCATTCTAATAGATGGAAGTATTGCCGACAAACTTATTAAAAAATGGATTGACGATTCCTATCATATTATTTTTGCTTCCTTAACAAAGAAAGCTCAGGCAGCAGTTTTATCTGAAAAGTGATTATTCTTCTTTGCTTTCTTTCTTGAAAATCTTCTCTCCAATAATATCAAAAAGCAAATAGCCCATAATAGCCGCTATTGCAACTGTTATCCAGGGATTGGAAGTCATGGGACATGTTCCGCTACTGCATTTGCCGATATATTCATAATAAAAATAACCAGCTACTGCAGAAATAATACTTCCAATAATTAAAAACAATATATGCTTTTTAGTCCTTTTCTTCTCTCGAGGCATAAATCAAGCGTATTTCTTTTATTAAAGTTTCTTTTGTTTGCACTCCAACATGGCGCATTACCGCTTTTCCATTATCAAACAGAATAAGTGTAGGTATTCCCATAACGCGATAAGTAGTAGGCGTTTTCTTATTATAATCGGTATTCAATTTATATATAACGATGCTATCACCCATTTCAGCAGCTATTTCGTCAAGAATTGGAGCTTGTTGTCGGCAAGGAGCACACCAAGCAGCCCAAAAGTCAACAATAGAAACGCCTTCTGCTATTGCTTCTTCAAATTTATCATCACTAATATCCACAACGTTTTCTGCCTTTTGTGCAAAAAGAGTGGAAACGGAAAAAAACAGAGCTAAAACTGTTATCATTAATTGCTTGTTCATCATTTTTTTGTTTTGTGTATTTTTTTATCAATGATTATGCCATAAATGTAGAAAATTGCATACGTTTTATTACTAACGTAAAAAATTCAGAATTGTTTATGATTTGAGAAGATATTTTATAAAAACTTAAAAATGAATAATTTTAATCTCTACTCTTCTGTTTTTTTTCATCTCTTCTTCGGTTTTAGCATAAGGATAAATCATTTTATCGCTACTGTATCCCTTCCAATGCATTCGATTTTCTTCTACGCCATAATCGACTAAAAAAGAATAAACTGCTTTTGCTCTTGCATCTGAAAGTCGTTGGTTCCACTCTGCATCTTCTTTTTTACAACTATACAAAGGACAATTCACGTGACCTTGGATTTCAATCTCCAAACTTGGGTTATCTAACATCATTTGAAGCAAGAAATTCAATTCATTGTATGATTCTTTTAAAAAAATAGCCTGATTACCATGAAAAAGAATATTATTAAAAGAAATGCTTTTCCCTTCCGCCATTTTTTCCATGTCAAAGACGAGCTTTTCTTTAGCGGATTGTATTTCAATTTCTTTTTCTTGAAAAAGATAGCCTTTAGCAATAACTGAAACACGATATTTTTCGCCAAGAGGAGAAGGAATAGACCACAAGCTAAGACTGTCTTTCTTCATTAATTGCTTGTTTTCCAGTTTTTCAACACTAATATTTGCCGTTAAAGGCAAAGATGTTTCATTGTCCATAACAAGAATTTCCAATTCAGCCATGGGACTTTTCACTTGTATTGGTATTCTAAGCTCTTCACGACAATTACTGTAATGAAAATGAATACTGTGTCCATCTCCGTTTTGATAAACATTGTCTAGAACCAGTATGTATTCTTCACCTGCTTTTGCTTGGATTGGAGCTAAATAAGATTCACCAGGACCGGAATGCACAAATTTCTTTTCTTTTCCCGGCTGCAAACCTGTTTTGCTTCCAATGCTTTTGTCGTTTCGAGAAATACAAGCCCTGATTGGTTTTGCTGTATTTTTTGCTATAGCTTCACAGATGTTTGGGACATTTACTTTATAGAGAATAAAATCATAATCATCAGCTGGATTAAGAGGTATAATATCAAAGCTTACATCACAAGTTTTATCTATTTGAAAACGATACCAAACCGTATTATGCTCTTTATGAAAAGCGGTAAGGCTGCGAAAGTCACCGCTTATTTCCATCTTTTTTCCTGCACCCACAGGAGCCGTTGTAGGACCCCATTCGTAAGGAGGAATAGAAATTGCATTTTTGCAGTCAGCATGAGAAGAATCTAAGGGAAAAAGATTTTGTGCTGAAAGAAAATGGCTAAGTAAAATGCTCACTAGCACCAATAAAAAGCTTGCTTTAACCGTTTTTTTCAATATAGTATTAGTTTTTGATTGGTTTTGGTTGATTTTTCAAGTAAAAGAACCTCGTAAATTCCGGCAGCAAAACTTGATGTTTCCCAAAAGATGGTAGAAGGAGTTGCTTCTATTTTTTTACTGAAAACTTCTTTTCCATTCATGTCATAAATTTTCAAACTTCCGGCTTCACTTGGATTCACTTGAATACATATTTCATCTTTTGCAGGATTTGGAAAAAGCTTAAGTTTGTTAGACTCTTTTCTTTCGTTTTCGCCTGATTGATTTGGTTCTGCTATCCCCAAAGCATATTGTCCGAGTTGTGCATGATAAGTATGTAAATTACCTGCGCTGGATGAGCCCAAAGCAATAAAATTTATTATTTCCCAATCTGAAGTATTGTCCTTTCGCCACAATAAGACCAAAGAATCAGCAGATGTTGTTGTAGTAAGAAATTCATTATCCAAATATCCATTTGAAGATGTTACTCGATTATAAGAAAAGCGTAAATCAAAGTCCATATTATTCGTTTGAACTCCTTCTACTGTCCAGTATCTGCCATTATGGATACGATAAATGGAAGAAGATGGAATATTTGCTTGCTCAGGTGCCACCCAATGGTGTGTGATTCGCAATAAAGCGGAATCATTAACGGAGTTTATGCTAGCCGTACAATATGTTTGATCAAAAACCTTTGTTCCAGTTGAATTAATGATTTTATACTCACTCACACTGGCATCTGCCATTTTTTCTTCCAAATCACAAAAGGCTGTTGTTGGAGCAAATGCAACGGTAAAATCTTTATATCCAAATTGACCAGAAAATTGCATGGTATCATTGTAATGATTCCATTGTTCATCCATAAAATGGATTTCCACGATATTGTTATCACCATAAGTGCTTCTTCCTCTTCCTTTCTGTTGCATATACACCCTGACATTGTATTCTGGCAAAGCCGAAGCAGTAACGCTAATAGAATCAATATCAAAATGCGGATAACCGGGTGTAAATATCCAATTATCAAAAAAGGCTGTCATATCAATACCGCTGCTAATACTTATTCTATCGCGAAGCAGATGACTTGACATATCAGAATAAGCATAATAATTGAGGAAATCTTTTACTGCGGGGAAAAACAAGCTATCGCCCATATAATGGCGCATCGTATGCACCATAGAGGCACCTTTGTCATAGGCAGTTGTTCCATAAGTATTGAAAAGCGGTGCATTATTCAAGGCAAAATAGCCTCCATCTTCAATATGTGCATATCTGACCGCTTTTGCATGCATTGTTCGTATATCTTTTTTATATACATTCAAACCGTATAATGCCTCTGAAACAATAGCTTCTGTATAAGAAGCCCAGCCTTCGTTAATCCACATATCTTCGGCGGTTGAGCAAGTTACTAAGTCGCCAAACCAGTGATGAGATAATTCGTGGGCGTATAAAGCTTCATAAGCATTTGTCCCATTAACACAAGCGTTAGGATAAGCTATATTTGTTGCATGTTCCATAGCGCCAGAGCTAAAAGGGACGGCAAGATATCCTACTCGGTCCCAACGATAAGATCCAAAACGGTCTTCAAAAATATGCAAAATAGTATCTAAGTTTGGGAAACTCGAAGGAACATTGGCCAACAAATTTGGAGCCACCCAGATATCAATTGGCGTTTTCCCTTGCATCAATTGAATGCTGTCGGTATATAAAACATAGTCGCCCACTGCCATTGAAGCCAAATAAGTGGGAATATCCTGATGCATTTTCCAATGCACGATATGCGTACTATCGCCATTAGGCGTGATGCTTTGCAAAAGACCGCCACAAACTGCCATTTTGGAAGTGTCGCAACTAATATAATAATCGTAAAAAGCCCTGTCGGTAAAATTGTCAGCACAGGGAAACCAAACCCTGCCGTAATTATGTGGAATATCCTGGAATCCAACGCCCAAATTAAAGGCATAATTTGCTCCTGAAAAATAGAATCCGCCCCAACCAGAAGGATCGGTAACAGGACTTCCCTGATAATATACCGTAAGAAGGATAGTATCCCCAATATTTATCGGACTGCTAAGCGGAATGACTATGGTAGAATCATCATACGTAAAAGCGGTATTTTTAGCGGATTCCACATAAATGGAATCCACTTGCAAAGCCAATAAATCCAAACGAATTTGGGGTAAATTATTCGCTTTTGTAGTGAGTTCAATCGTGGTTTTTGCAGTAATATGCTGTGCTGCAATATCGGGAATATTGAATTCTATCTGATAGTGCAAAATATCCAAAGTGTCTGCTGGCGTTGAGCCTAATGTTCTGTAATTCTGTGCGTTAATAACAAAATTAAAAGAGATGAGCAAGAAAAATAAAAGACCAATATGCTTCATATATCAAGGATTTTTTACAAAACTACAAAAAAAAAGAATTAATAGCAGTAATAATACAAATCAGCTAGAGCAAAAGTGAAAATATCCTTAAAATTTCAAATTAATTCCATGAGAATGATTTCTGAATAAAAGAATAATGTACTTTTGTAGTATGAGTAGATTAATCCGACAATTCATAATCTCTGGACTTTTGTTGCTAACAACACAAAACGCTTTGTTTTCGCAGCAAGTTTGGAGTTTGCAATCCTGCATAGATTATGCTTATACGCATAATATTCAGATTTCCTTGCAGCGTTTGCAGGTGGAATTTGCTGATGAGCAATTACTGGCAACAAAGCTTGGCGTTTTACCCAATTTGAATGCTAATGCCACACATGTGTATAATTACGGACAAACCGTTGACCGTTATACCAATCAATTTGCCAGCGACAGGGTTTTATCGAATAATTTTTATGCCAACAGCAGCATGAATCTTTTCAATGGTTTACAAACATACAACAGCATAAAAAAACAGGAGATTGATGTAAAAACACAGGAATTAAACGTTGAAGTGAGCAAGGACGAAGTGGCTTTACAAATTATCAGCGCATATTTACAAATCTTATACAATATGGAAGCTTTGGCTAATGCTGAAGCACAAATGGAAATTACAGCAGCCCAAGTTCTTCGTACTGAAAAATTAGTTACGGCAGGAAAACTAACTGAAGGCGATTTGCTAAATATTAAAGCGCAGCAATCTTCCGATGTTCTGCAAATTATCCAAGCAGAAAATCAATTAAATCTCTCCAAAATTACCTTAGCACAATTGCTCGACCTTGATAATGTTACGGATTTTGACATTGAAATTCCTATTGTTAGTATTCCTGAAATGGAGGAAAGCCTTGATTTACAACAAATTATTGCTATTGCCAAAACACAAAGAGCCGAGCTTCAAGTTGCTGCATTACAATTGCAGAGCGCAGAAAAAAGCCTTGCCATTGCACGGGGAATGTATTCTCCTACGCTTAGCATAAGCGGCTCTGTTGGCACTGGATATTCTGGCGCAGCAAAAACAATTGATGGTGTTAGTCTTGGAAGCGGAGTTGATACCATTGGTTTTACTACCGGTAGTTCGCCAGAATATGTAGTTACCCCTACACTGAATTATACGTACAAAGACATTCCCTTTTCCCAACAAATTGAAGATAACTGGAATCAATCTTTTGGATTCTACTTGAGTATTCCTATTTTCAATGGCTATAATACCCGTAAAAGCATTAATCAGGCAAAAATCCAGATAGAACAAAATAAATTGCAATTGCAGCAAAGCGAACAAAACCTTATAAAAAGCATACAACAAGCTTTTTATGATGCCAAGGCAGCTTTCAAACAATATCAGGCAGCAAAAAGCAATGTGGAAGCTTTGGAATTGTCCTTTAGCTATACACAAAAAAGATATGACGTCGGACTTATCAATTATGTTGATTACAGCGATGCATTAAACAAATTGAATAAAGCAAAATCCGATTTACTGAACGCCAAATATGAATATGTTTTCAGAATAAAAATATTGGATTTTTATCAAGGAAAAAAAATTGATTTATAAGCAAAAACTAGCATAAGACTATACAAATGAAAAAAATCTCAAAAAAAAGGAAACGATTATATATTATTATTGCTGCAGTTGTTTTGGTTTCTCTTGCAATAGCAAAGAAAAACGGACTTATTGGCGGTGCTAAAAGCATAGAAGTAAGCACAGAAATTGTTGCCGAGCGCGACATTGTGGAAATAGTTGTTGGTAGCGGTAAAATTCAGCCGGAAGTAGAGATAAAACTCAGTCCTGACGTTTCGGGAGAAGTAATTGAATTGCATGTGAAAGAAGGCGACAAGGTTAAAAAAGGCGATATTTTAGCAGTTATTGATCCGGAATTGTATAAATCCAATTACGACAAAGTAGTAGCTTCTTCTAATACCCAAAAAGCAAATGTAGCCAATGCCAAAGCACGTCAAGCACAGGCGGAAGCTTCCTATCTTCAGGCAGAACAAGATTACAAGCGTAATCTTTCCTTGTGGAAAGACAAAGCTATTTCGGAAGCAGAATTTCAAGCAGCAGAAGCACAGTATAAAATCGCAGAAGCTGATTTGGAAGCAGCCAAGCAAAATGTGGTTGCAGCTCAGTATAGTTTGATGAGCTCCATGGCTTCGGTGAAAGAAGCGCAGGAAAATTTCTCCAAAACAACCATTATTTCACCTGCAGACGGAACCGTTTCTAAACTGAATGTAGAAATTGGCGAACGTGTTTCTGGTGCTTCTCAATTCTCAGCAGGTACGGAAATTATGCGTATTGCCAATCTAAATTCTATGGAAGTGATTGTAAGTGTTAACGAAAATGATATTATACGCGTGAAAAAAGGAGATACGGCTTTTGTGGAGGTGGACGCCTATCAAAATAGAAAATTCAGTGGTATTGTTACAGAAATTGCCAATTCAGCAAATGTAAGCGGGATTACCAGTGATCAGGTTACCAGTTTTGATGTGCGTATTCGTATTTTACACGAATCTTATGCTGATTTAATCCCTGAAGACAGTAGTTTTGCTTCTCCTTTCCGACCGGGAATGTCGGCGGCAGTGGAGATACAAACTTCCAAAGTAGCCAATGTTATTGCTGTTCCTATTCAAGCAGTAACAAGCAGAGAGGATTTATCTGCTGCGACAGACAGCAGCGAAAACAACGAAGATAATGCTATCGCTCAGGAATATGTTTTTATTTATGAAAGCGGAACAGCGGTTTTACGAAAAGTAAAAACAGCGGTGCAAGACAATCAGTATATTCAAATTGTTTCCGGGCTGAAAAAGGGAGAAGAAGTAATAATGGCTCCATATACAGCAATAAAAGACATTCTAAAAGACGGAATGCAAGTGAAGAAAGTCAGTCAAGAATCCCTTTATTCCACTCCGTAAATGCCGTTAATTTTATCCATAGAAACATCTACCAATGCTTGTGCTGTTGCCATAAGCAAAGATGGTCGTTGCTTGGCGAAAGAAATTTCCACAACGCCAAATTCTCATGCAGCCCAATTAAATCCTTTTATTCAAAAAGCATGTGAGAAGGCAGCTATTTCTTTGGCAGAAATTAATGCGGTGGCGGTAGGTTCTGGACCAGGTTCCTACACCGGATTGCGAATTGGTGTTTCCACTGCAAAAGCCATTTGTTTTGCATTAGATAAACCATTGATTGCGGTGGAAAGTTTGCATGCCATGAATTTAGCTTTTATCCGCTCAGGGAAAATGGATACTAGTCTTCAGGATGTGGTTTTATGTCCGATGATTGACGCAAGGCGGATGGAGGTTTATACCGCTGCTTTTACGCTTCAAAACGAGCGTTTAAGTCCAACAACAGCAGAAATCATCGATACGGAGAGTTTTTCGCAATACGCAGACAAGCAATTGGTGATTTTTGGTGATGGTGCTGAAAAATGCCAAAAAATGCTTCCCAATGCCATTTTTTATCCCGACTTTTATCCTTGTGCCGAAAGTTTGGGAATAATGGCAGCCGAAAAATTCAAGAAAAAGCAAACAGAAGATATTGCCTATTTTGAACCCTTTTACCTTAAAGATTTTGTGGCAGGAACACCGAAGGTAAAGGGATTGAAGTAAGAAAATAAATGTGTTTTACAACAGATTGTCTATGCTATAATAAATACAAATAAAACTAGTATTAAGCTATTCGCAGAGTAGTTTCTTCAACTTATACTTTCATATTTACTTTCTTTTGGCTGCCAACCAAAAGAAAGTAACAAAGAAAAGTTCACCGCTGCGTAAAAATCTAATGAA
>CAZJZP010000024.1:0-6509 GCA_964550505.1 uncultured Prolixibacteraceae bacterium
ATACTATATTTGCTTGTTTAACTTTAAGATTTAACCAATGAATAAAAAATTATTTGTCCTTTTCTTTTCCTTTGTTTTCAGCTTAGGAATTACTGCACAAACACTTGATAACAAAACAATAAGTCAATTAGCTTCTCGTTTTTTATCTGCACAAGACATCAATGCAAACAAATCTATAGATTTTTCCAAAAACGAAATAGTCCCAATTCAAGCACAAGGAGAAACCGCCTTATATCTTGTTAATTATGAGGACGATGCTTTTGTTTTACTTTCAGCACATCAACATTCTATTCCTGTGCTAGCTTTTTCTTTTGAAAGCAAAATGGATATGAATGATTTGCCTCCTGCTCTATCTTTGTGGCTTGAAGATTGTGCAAACATTACCCAAAGTAACAAAAACAAAGCAGCAACTACAGAACAACAGCAAATGTGGGATAATTTATTTTCCAATAATTTTCAACAAAACAAAGGAGGAAGTAAAGGCGTTAGTCCTCTTCTTAGTTTACGTTGGGGACAAGGATATCCCTATAACGCACTTTGTCCTGAACATCCATCAGGCTCAAATGGAAGATGTGTTGTAGGATGTGTTGCTACCGCAACAGGAATGGTAATGAAATATTGGGAACATCCAGCCAAAGGAAGTGGACAAAAAACTTATTTTTGGGGAGATTATTATACCGTACATTTTGACAGCACTTATTATGATTGGCAGAATATGGGAAATTATGCTTCCGCTTCAAATCATATTCCTATTGCAACCTTATTATTTCATTGTGGTGTTTCTTCAAATATGAATTATGGTCCTAGCGCTTCTGGAACACAAACAGAATATGCTGCAACTGCATTAAAAGTGTATTTCGATTATATTCCAACACTAGAATACCTTAGCAAAAGTGATTACTCTATTTATGATTGGAAGTTTATGCTTGTTGAAGAATTGGACAAAGGCAGACCTGTAATATATTCAGGCTATGATCCAAATCAAGGAGGACATGCTTTTATTTGTGATGGCTACATGGATACGGTTTATTATCATTTTAATTGGGGATGGAACGGCGGAAGTAATGGTTACTTCAGCATTATTACTTCAAACCCTAACACCATGAGTTTTAATCAAGCACAAGGTGGAATATTTGGGGTAATGCCTCCAACAACTCCTTTTTGTAGCGGTATGGAATATACTCAAGACGAATGGACTTTTGATGATGGAAGTCATTATTCCTATTATCAGAATAATATGAATTGTGAATGGCTCATTCAACCAACAAACGGAGGACCAATTGCACTGAATTTTTCTTCTTTCCAAACAGAACAAGGAAAAGATATTTTATATGTTTATGATGGTGCAAATGCAAATGCTCCTTTAATTGGAACATATTCCGGCGAACAAATTCCTCCACAAATTATTTCCAGCGGCAATGCTTTGTTTTTGCGTTTTGAAACCGATGGTGCTGGGCAGATGGAAGGATGGAAGCTGAGCTATAGCAACAAAGCTGTTGGGATAGCCGAAAAAGACAATACACCTATTAATATCAATGTATATCCACAGCCAGCAGATGAATCTTTTCAGCTGGAATTCTATAATGCTAAAGCAGACAATATGCTTATTCAACTATATGATATTAATGCTAAGCTTATTAAAAGCATGAACTACTCTAGCCATCTTGGAAACAACAATGTTCAGATTGATGTTTCCGGCTTAATGTCTGGTCTTTACATCCTTAAAATAAAAGGAAGTAGTGTTAACGAGACGAAAAAAATAAGCGTTTTATAATTTTAAAATTCTAAATAAATAAAAGGCTGCGCATCGCTTTGGAATACCTGATACAGAAGTAATACTGTTATAATTATTAGTATTGTTTTTATTATTAGGGGTGTTTTCACAAATATTTCTTTTGCCTTATCTATCCACTTCATTGGTATGTAATGTAATACTAAAGACAGAAGTAGAACTCCAAAAGGAATGCTGTATAGTTGAATCCATTGAGTTGCTACGCTAAAATCAAGCTCTGTAAAAATCATTTTATACATTACAAAAGCGTGCTCTACATCTTGTGCGGTAAATAAGACAATAGAAAGTGCCAAAAAATTAAAGGTGATAAAGATACTAATGAAACGATAAATGATATCAGGGATTAATTTTTTCACTCTTTTTCTTGCTTGCTGAGAAATAATATCCCAAGCCATTGCTATTCCGTGAGAAACGCCCCATAAAATAAAAGTCCAAGCAGCTCCGTGCCAAATCCCTGAAATAAAGAACGTAATTAAGACCGCCACAACAATGCCAAAACGTTTTAAGTTTTGCATACTAAAGCTAAGTGGATAATATAAGTATTCATTTAACCAATTGGAAAGAGTAATATGCCATCTTCTCCAAAAGTCGGTTACATTTTGCGCTAAAAAAGGCTTATTAAAGTTCGATTCTATTTTAAAGCCCAAAAGCAAAGCTAAACCGATAACAATGTCGGTATAACCGGAGAAATCAAAATACAAATGCATTAAGGCTCCGTAGCTAGCCATCAATGCTTCAAAACCGGTGAAAAATGTGGGAGCATCAAAAACCCTGTCAACAAAATTTGCTGCTAAATAATCAGCAATAGCAATTTTTTTAATAGAACCAATCAGAATAAGAAAAAAGGCAACTGAAAAATCTTTGTTCGTTAAGCTAATTTTTTTTCGAAATTGGGGTAATAAATCCCGTGCTTTTGATATTGGACCTGCTAATATATTTGGGAAAAAAGATACATAGAGCAAATAATTGATATAATTCTTCTCCGGCTCCTCTATCATTTCTCTTTTTATATCGAAAATATAACTCAGGGTTTTGAAAATATAATAGGATATTCCTAATGGCATTATAATGTTCAACACAAGCGGTGAAGGACGGTGTTCAACGATAGTAAACCATGAATCTAAGGCAAAATTAGTATATTTAAAAAAGCACAAGCTGCCTAAATCAATAAACAAAGCTAAAAGTAATAATAGGGTTTTCCCTCTTTCCTTTTTTGTTTTTGCTATGGCTTTCCCTATAAAATAATCAGTTGTAGCAATTCCAATTAATAGAAAAACAAAAAATCCACTGAGTTTATAATAAAAATAAAGGCTGAAAATCAACAAAAGAAGGTTTCTTACACTAATTTTCTTGGTAAGAAAAGCATAAACAGCAAAAAAAGCTGAAAAGAGCGTAACAAAAAGCACAGAATGAAAACTTAATGCTTCTCCTTGTTGGTATAATAATGCTTGTAAAAATTCTTTCATTCTTTACTTTATAATAATTCGCTGTCCGACATCTAATTTGTCTGAACTTAGCTTATTGATTTTTTTGATATAATCCACACTCACTCCGTATTTTTGCGCTATATCCCACAATGTATCTCCTGATTTCACGATGTAAACAGATGCTTTAAGATTGCTATATTTGGAACTTTCTTTTGAATTTGTTGATTTCGCATGATTAGTGTTTGTTGTAGTTGTTGTAGTTTTTTGAGTTGAAACAGCTTTGTTATTTCCTGTATAAATTACCAATTTATCTCCTGCCCTGATATTATCATTGCTTAAGCCGTTCCACCGCTTCAAATCACTAACACTAACACTATATCTAGAGGCAATAGAGCCCAAAACATCTCCGGGTTGAATAGTATAAGTAATCTTTGAACCACTACCAGGAATAGGATTGATCGTTTGTGTTTGCGGTGAACTGTGGTTAGATGTAGCTGTTTCTTTTGTATAGATAACTAGCTTTTCTCCAGCAATAATTTTTGTTCCAATTATTCCGTTCCATCTTTTCAAATCAGCAATAGAAACTTTAAATTTTTCTGCAATATGTCCTAAATTATCCCCACTTTCAATAGTATAATACAATTTATTCCCTGAAGTAGCATATTGATCGTAATAATCATTATTCCCTGAACTATTGTTTACATTTGTTACTGCTGTTGTTTTCCTTTTAATTGACTCTTTATCTACTAATCTAGAAACAAAATTAAGAGTGTCAACTGGGGAATTCAAAGCTATCAAGCTATCTGTTTGCGGATTTTCGAGAACACGGGCATAGGAATTTAAAAATGCATTAGCTATTAATTGTGCCTTCGTTGTGTATCCAGAAGTGGTTAGATGCACTCTATCTCTTTGTGCTAAATTATACGATAACCATTTTAGCATGGCGTATTGACCTCCACTAACAACATAATAATCATAAAAGGCGCAATTGTTTTCAAAAGCTACTTCGCGCGTCATTTTTGAAAAATCAATACAATTTGTGATATTTCTTCTTCTGCTGTATATGTCTTGAGAGTTAGTTATCAATATTTCTGTAGATGGACTAGCTTGCCTAATAATCTGTAATATACGTTCTAAATTATTTCGCATAACTGCATAATTGTAGGCTCCTCTGTAGAAGTCATTTGCCCCCAAATCCAACACCAATAAATCTGGTTTCAAGACTTCTAGCTGTGGTCCAAAAAGGCTTTGTTGCAATATGCTACGATAAGCTGCTCCATTTATTCCGACACTATTATAAACTATTCCTTTATCTTCTTTACTTTCAATTATTAATCCATAAAACTCTAAGAAATTTTGTAAACTGTCTGATTTATGTACTGTAAATTCTAGTGTGTCTGGAGCATTTCGCAAATCTACTTGAATATATGCATTATTTTCAACTCCTTCATAAGTATCGATATAATAAGACTGTTTGTCTGAAGAGTTATTCAATACCATATCATAAGAAAGCGGAGAACGTTTTAGAAAAATTTTGAGTACGGTGAAGTTTTCCTTAATGCTTTCATAACGCTTATTAAAAATAATAGAAAAAGAAGCGCTGCTATCTGTGGTATGAATTGTTACACCACTAAGACCTATATCGTAGCGTATTTCCCGTTCAACATTTCTCGACTTATCCCATTCTCCTTTAGCTAAGGTTTTATAATCATAAGCAGAATGCGTTCCTGCTGCTCGATAAGGAAACACAAAACCCCTTCCTCCATAGCCAAAGATTTCCTGCAGTTTATCCCTTAAAAACCCAGTGTAGATATCTGCTTGAATATGAGAATCTCCAATGTGTAATACGGTTAATTTTCGTTTATGGGTATTTTTTAGTTTATAGAAAAAATCATCAATAGCGGTATGATTAACCCATTCAATAATATTTTGATCGTATTTCAAAAAATCATAATAATAATCATAAGCTATCAAACGGTCAATATATTTTGCATTCTTTAAAGAATCTGGATCAGAAGCAAAAACAGAAATTGACTGCAAGAGAAAAAGTCCTACTAAAATAATCTTCCATTTTTGTTTCATCTTCTTTTAATCTTTTTGTTGTGTTTTCTTTTTATACAAAAACATATTATATTCTACCATTAAAGCAGAAAAGAGTTCATTTCCCAATATTTCTTGACCCTTAGGAGAAAGATGTCCATCAGTAGAAGCTAGTTTTTTCTTACTCCAGCTAATAATAGAGTTTGACCCTCCCATCATACCAAAAAGGTCGAAGAAAGCGCAATTTGCTTCCATTGCAGCTTCTCTTTGCACATCTCTTATACGAGGCAACATACTATAAGAAGCATAGCCTCCCTCCACATGTCTTGCCATATC
This sequence comes from uncultured Prolixibacteraceae bacterium, assembly GCA_964550505.1. GTDB lineage: Bacteria > Bacteroidota > Bacteroidia > Bacteroidales > CAZJZP01 > CAZJZP01. The sequence goes on from CAZJZP010000024.1 coordinate 5,596, forward strand.
TCCGGCGCCAATCACTAAAATACTGGTATTTGGAGCAGCTTGTTTAAATCGCATAAACAAGTCATAATAAAGCGTTTTCAACCACTGGCAAGCCTCTTCGCTACGAATATATGGAACAACGTTTGCACCATACTGAAAGATAATAAGTTTTACATTCAATTCCTTAAGCTGTCGTGCAAGTAAGTCGGGGTTTATTAGCATTAAGCCATCTCCCGAATGACCTCTGATAGCATAGTTATCGACCTGCACTCCTTTGTAACTGTCGAAACATAAGGCATAAAATTCAGGACTTACGTCTGAAGTAAATTGCAGTTTTATGTTTAGTACATTAGAGGAAAGGGCAATTCTTTTGCTGTTAAAAACTTCCCCGGGCATAAGAGAATCTTCTCCTAACAACTCTCCTGTATTATTATTAAAAGCTTCAATCTTGCATTTTTCTGTAACATTTCCATACATTATTCGCATTTGATCATAAGGCGTTCGAAACTTGTATCTTACTGTTGCGTTATCATAGCAAATCAATTCTTTTGGTTTTTCGATACTATCATTTTCTGCTGCTAATTCAGTATCGGCTGTTTCTGAGGAGTCAATCTCAACTAGTACACAATTAGAAAATTTATACACTGTTCCGGAAAGTCCATAATTTCCACTATTATACCTACGATGAAAAACGGTATAGCGCATCCAATTTCCGCCACTTTGTCGGTTATAACTAACGCTAGGGGTAATATCTGTAAAAGGAACAAAACCTTGTCCATAACCTCCAAACCTATCTTGAAATTTCTTTCGAAAAATATTGGTAACTCTATCTCCTTCTAGTTGTGAATCTCCATAATGTGCAATTCTAACTAAACAAGAATCTTTTTCTGTTAATAATGCATTAAAGAATAAATCCAATGCTGTTTTTCCATTTT
>CAZJZP010000024.1:6609-15319 GCA_964550505.1 uncultured Prolixibacteraceae bacterium
GGTTGAAAATAAGAATAAAGCGTTAGAGAAAGCAAGATAATCAGGACAGAAAAAACTGCTTTAAAAGAAAAGCCTTTTGGCTTTTTTTCAGCAAGTTTTTCCACAGCATCTTCCTCTGTTTTAAATAAGCTTAACTGCTTTTCTGTATATTTATTTTTTTTTCTCAATACCTTAATTCTTTTTCAAATAAAGCATTTGCTTTTGCGGGTAAAATATCTAATATTTTAGGGTCATTAACTTTCTTTTCTGTTTTTTTATACATCCCTAATTTTTCGTAATTTTTTATCGCAATTTCGTTATTAAAAGCAACAATAAGCTGCATTTTATTTGGTTTTTTATCTTTAAAACGGACTATTTGTGCTTCTATTAGTTTTCGAGCCAAGGCTTTTCCGCGATACTTAGGATGCACAAAAAGAGACTCCAATTGCATACATCCTTTCTCTCTAGAAATATGGATTTGTTGAAGCAGAGCACTGTATTGCTGCGCAAAAACAAGGTTTTCGTGTGGGATAAAAAAAGACAAAAGGTTAGCCTTCAGTATATGAGACGGAATCTCTTCTTCCTCTTCAATCCATGCAGCAATTGCAGCAGCGCATTCCCCATTCTCTTCAGCTACCAAAAAACTTTGCAGGCAAATTTCTTGTCCATAAACCTCTTCCAACAACATTTCTTTTAACAACTCCCGAAGTTTTTCTTCTTGCAAATTAAAAATTTGGCAATAACTAATTGTTTCTGTTCCGCTTTTTTCTGCTTCGATAATTGTATCGACCAAAAAATCCAAATCCTCTATCTTTGCTTCTCTAATTTGCATTTTCAAGTTCCAATTCAGCTTTAAGTTTATTCCTATCAATTTTCCCGTTATTGTTCAAAGGCAATTCAACAAGATTCGTAATGTTTGTTGGCTGCATATAATCTGGCAAAGTGTTTTTTAGATGTTTTTTAATCTCACTCAAGTCCCCGTTAAAGCCTTCCAAGAAAAGATGTAATTGTGTGTTTCCTATCTGATTAGTAAAAGCCAAAACAACTAAGTTTTTCATGTCGAAATGTGAACGTACGTGTTCTTCAATTTCTCCTAATTCCACACGATAACCATCGATTTTTACCTGATGGTCAATTCTTCCGCAATACATAAAGTCTCCATCTTCATCCTGAAAGCATAAATCTCCGCTACGATAAAAACGAATATTTTCTCCATTTACTTCTTTAAAAAGAAAACTTTCTTTGTTTTTTAACTCGTTTTTTAAATATGCAGGAGTAAGCTGATAACCAGACAATAACAATTCTCCTTTATCTCCTGCCGGAAGAAAATCTCCCTCTTCATTTACAATACTTAATTGCATGTTTTTCATTGCTTTACCAATCGACAATATTCCGTTATAGCTTTTATTTTGTGTTTCACAAAGATAATAACTACAGAAAATTGTTGCTTCTGTCGGACCATACACATTATATATTTTGGCATTGGGGACACAGTCTTTCCATTCCAAACAAAGGTTTTCCGGGAAAGCTTCTCCGCAAAACAGAGAATAGCGCAGCTTTTCTAATCTAATATCATCAAAAAATGGCTTTAAATAGGAAAGAATCGAAGGAACCATCAACGCAAAAGTGATTTCTTCTTCTTCCAGCAATTCATACACAGACATATACTTGATTTCTGTTTCTGATGTAGTATAAATACTGCTTCCCTTACAAAGTGGTGCAAGATATGACATTAAAGAAAGATCGAATGTTAAATCAAACATTTGCAGAAAACGGTCATTTTCATCAATATCGGTATAAATATCAAAAAATGCGTCAAGGAATGATTCCAAAGCAAAATAGCTTATCGGAACACCTTTGGGTTGTCCAGTGCTTCCAGAAGTAAATAAAATATAAGCAAATTCGTCCTTGTTTCTTTCATAAAAAACAACTTCATCGTCTAATCGCTCTCCTGCTGTATTAATGATATTTTCTTCTCCATAAGCAGTTAAAAATTCTTCTTCTATTTTGCTGCTGTAGAATTTACTGCTTTCTGCTTGTTCAATAATTTGATTTATGCGTTCTTTGGGATATTTTGGATTAATAGGAATAAAAGCCTTGCCTAAAAAAATGGCTGCTAAAATGCTTGCATAAGTTTCTATGTTGTTATAACATAAGATAGCAATACTTTTATCAGCTGCCGAATGGGATTTCATTTTTTGCTGAATAGCTGCAATACTTTGGCTTAATTCTGCATAATTGTATCTTGTGTTTTGAATACAGAAAGCTGTTTTTTGTGCATAAAAATTAAGATTATGAAAGATAGACTTCAGCATGATGATTATTTATTTGGCAAAAATACTATTTTCACTGCTGAAATACAATGAAGCGGCTAAAAAATATATGCTTACTGCTGATTTATTATCCTAATATACTCTTTCTTTTGCTCTTCAGAAAGAAAACTTGCTTTAAAAGAATGTATTGCAAGTTGTTTTATTTCTTCCTTGCTAAGATTCATTTTTTCAACTAATACTTCGTAATTTTTATTTAAATATCCTCCAAAATATGCAGGGTCATCTGAATTAATGCAAACTAATAAGCCTTTCTGCAGCATTTTTCTTATCGGATACTTTGATAAATCTTTTTCCACTTTGAGTTTGTGGTTTGATAAAGGACAAAGTGTGAGAGCTATTTGTTTTTCTCTCAGTGTCATCATTAAATCTTCATCTTCTAAGCATTTGTTTCCATGATCGATTCTATCTACCTGGAGAAGATGAAGAGTATCCCAAATATAAGCTGCTGGTCCTTCTTCGCCTGCGTGAGCTACTAATTTGAATCCTTCTTTTTTTGCTTTAGCAAAAACATTTTTGAATTTTTCAGGCGGATTTCCCAGTTCGGAAGAATCGAGACCTACGCCAATGATAAGGTCTTTGTACTCTAATGCGTTTTCAAGTGTTTGAAATGCAGACTCTTCGTCAAGATGTCGAAGAAAACACATGATTAGTTCTGTTGAGAGACCTAATTCTTGTCGTGCTTTTTCCATTGCTCTGTGTATTCCACGAATTACTGTGTCAAAAGGAACACCTCTATCAGTATGTGTTTGGGGGTCGAAAAAAATCTCAGAATGAACAATGTTTTCTTCTTTTGCTTTAAGATAATATGCATACGTTAAATCAAAAAAATCTTCTTCTGTTTGAAGTACTTGCGCTCCTTGATAATAGATATTAAGAAAATCTTGAAGATTGCCAAAATTGTAGGCTTTTCTTAATTCTTCGACAGAAGAAAAGGGAATAGAAATTGCGTTTCGTTTGGCGATTTGAAACATTAGTTCTGGCTCAAAACTCCCTTCGATGTGGAGGTGCAGTTCAGCTTTAGGCAATTTTTGAATGTATTCCTTCATTGGAAGTAGTAATATGATGAACGAAAATATAGAAATCTTCAGAAAGCAAACTTACAAGCTTTTCTTTCTATCGTAAAAATTCTAAACCAATCCTGCAAAACCCATAAATGCTAGTGCCAAAATACCAGCAATTACAAATGCAATTGGGACTCCTTTCATTCCTTTTGGGGCTTTCATTAATTCTGTATGCTCTCGCAATCCTGCAAAGAGTAGTAAGGCAAGAGCAAAACCAATGGCGTTACCAATTGCAAAAACCACTCCTTCTAATAAATTAAAATCTTTCTGAATCGTTAACAAAGCAACACCTAAAACAGCACAATTTGTCGTAATTAAAGGAAGAAATATTCCCAAAGCTTGATAAAGCGGAGGACTTATTTTCTTTAGAATTATTTCCACCATTTGAACTAGAGAGGCAATAACAAGAATAAAAGAAATCGTTTGCAAATATTGTATTTCATAAGGATTCAGTATATACGTTTGAATAAGCCAAGTAACTATCGTGGCTAGAGTCATCACAAATAATACCGCTCCAGCCATTCCAACGGCAGTATTTACTTTCTTAGAAACCCCTAAAAAAGGACATATTCCAAGAAATTGTGCAAGGACAATGTTATTAACAAAAATCGCCGATATAATTATAATAATATATTCCATAATATCTTATTTTGCTTTATTTAACTTGTTTAAAATTGCAATGAGATAACCTAAACCAAAAAAGGCTCCCGGTGCTAATACAAAAACCAAAATTCCATCAATTCCTTCGGGGAAAATGCCTAAGTTAAAACCAAAGGCTTTGCCGGAACCTATCACTTCTCTGACTAGACCTAAAAGTGTTAATGCAAAAGCAAATCCTAATCCCATCCCTAAACCATCTATCATGGATGAAAGAAGATTGTTTTTAGAAGCAAAAGCTTCAGCTCTTCCCAACACAATGCAGTTTACTACAATCAAAGGAATAAAAAGCCCTAATTGTGCATGAAGAGGAGGAAGATAAGCTGCCATACTTAAATCCACTATGGTTACAAATGATGCAATAATTACAATAAATGAAGGGATTCTAACTTTAGATGGAATGATATTTTTGATTAAGGAAATTACAACATTCGACATTACCAATACAAAAGCTGTTGCTAAACCCATGCCCAAACCATTAATCGCGGAGGAAGTTACTCCTAATGTTGGACAAAGACCTAATAATAAAACAAATACAGGATTATCTTTGATAAAACCTTTTGTAAAATTTTTCAGTTGATTCATTCTTTACCTCCTTCTTCTTTCATAAATGTTTCATGTGCTCGTTTTGTAGCATCACAAAAGGCACGAGAACTAATTGTAGCTGCAGTAATTGCATCAACATTTCCCCCATCCTTGGTAACAGAAAGTGTCCATTCCGAAGGATTTTTATCCATAAATTGTAAAGGAAAATCACTTTTCTCCACATCCATTTTGTCACCTAGTCCAGGCGTTTCCTTATGTTCAAGAACAGCTGTATTTACAATAGTTCCATCAGGTTTAAAGCCAACCATAATTAAAACTCTTCCACTAAATCCTTTATCGGAATATGTTTTAACGGCTGTACCAACCCATTCGTCGGCTTTATATGCTTTATAAAAACTCAGTTCGTCTTTTCCATCAACAGGCATTATTTTTAATTCTTCGTCAAGCGTTTCAAATTCAGGCAATACCTTTGCGATGGCCTCTTCTAACTTTTCTTGCTTGGCTTTTTCGATAGGTTCTTTTGTAGCATTATACACTGTTGCCAAGGCAAATGCCGCTACCGCTGTAACAATAAACAGCGTAAGAACCATATTTAGAAAGGATGATTTTGTTTTACTTGCCATATATTTTGTAATTATTTTTTGTTATACTACTATATTAATTTTTTACTACACCAAATCTTTTTGGTTTAAAAGCGCTATTAATTAATGGTACAAAGGCATTCATTATAAGTATTGCAAAAGAAACACCTTCCGGATATGCTCCCCAAACACGAATAACAATAGTAAGAATACCACAACCCGCACCAAATATTATCATTCCCTTTTTAGACATAGGCGAAGTTACCATATCCGTTGCCATATAGAAAACTCCCAACATCATACCTCCTGTTACCAAATGAAATAATGGGTTAACATACAAACTTGGGTCAACCAACCAAAGGATTCCAGAAAACAGCAGCACAGAACCCAAATAAGAAAAAGGAATATGCCAGCTTATAACTTTAGTAAATAATAAAAACAAGCCTCCCAAAAGTAAAAGAATGGCAGAAACTTCTCCCAAAGAACCTCCCTGCATTCCAAAAAGCATATCAACATATGAAGGAATCTCATTCATTAATGATTCTACACTTTGTCCTTTGGAAAGACCTTCTTTCATCACCCCAAGAGGTGTAGGGCCGGTAACTGCATCCGTTAATTGACTTGCTGATTCAATTGGTTTTGGCCAAGAAGTCATGTGTACAGGAAAAGAAATAAGTAGAAAAACACGCCCAACTAAGGCTGGGTTAAAAGGATTTTTACCTAAGCCTCCAAAAGACATTTTTCCGATTCCAACAGCAACTAAAGCTCCCACAACAATCATCCAAATCGGAAGATTGCTGGGCACATTAAAGGCTAATAGTATTCCTGTTATTACTGCAGACCAATCTGTAATGGTAACTGGTCCTTTTATTAAATATTTTTGAATAATCCATTCAAAAAACACGCAAGCCAAAACAGCAACCAATGTTACTTTAATTGCTCCTAATCCAAAATAATAGAAGGATGCTGCAAGTGCAGGTAACATGGCAATAACAACCATTCGCATTAGTTTATTAACCGAATGTCCGCTATGTACGTGAGGTGAGCCTGATACTTTCAATACATTCATATCTAAATGATTATTTCTTGTTTCTATTTCTTATGATTTTCCCAACTTCTGCTTTTCCTAAGCGGATATTATCTAATAATGGACGTCCTGAAGGACAAGTGTAAGCACATGAACCACATTCAATACAATCCATAATATGATCTTTTTCTGCTAATTCCCATTCTTTACTGTCAGATAAATTTGATAAATGTGCTGGTTCTAAACCCATCGGACAAACCATTACACACTTAGCACAACGGATACAATTAAAGACTTTTGCCCTCGAGGATTCTTTCTTATTCATAATAAGAATCCCAGAAGTTCCTTTTACAACAGGAACATCAAGTGAATTAAGTGCCTTACCCATCATTGGTCCGCCATTAATAACTTTACCGGTATCTTCAGGTAATCCACCTGCTTTTTCAATTAACATACTAACCGGAGTTCCAATTCTTACTAATAAATTACACGGATTTTTCACTGATTTTCCAGTTACTGTAACTATCCGTTCAATTAAGGGTTTGTTTTTCTGGACTGCTTCATACACAGCAAATGCAGTCCCTACATTATTCACAACACATCCTACTTCAATCGGTAATTTTCCAGAGGGAACCTCTCTATTCACTAATGCTTGAATAAGCTGTTTTTCCGCTCCTTGTGGGTATTGTACTTTTAATGCGTGTACTTCTATATTTTTATAATTCTGTGCTACTTTGCTAAAATGCTCAATAGCATCTGGCTTATTACTCTCAATACCAATTAATGCTTTTTCTACAGCTAAGCCTTTCATTAAGATACTGATACCAACCATAATTTCTTCTGCTTTTTCAAGCATTATTTGATGGTCGGCAGTAAGATAAGGCTCACATTCCACTGCATTAATAATAAGGTATTCGGCTTTCTTTCCTTCGGGAACCATTAATTTCACATGAGAGGGAAAAGTCGCTCCTCCCAATCCAACAATTCCTTTCTCCTTAAGTTTTTCAATAATTTCTTTAGGACTTAATCCACATTCTTTTACTAAATTTTCAGAAGTATCAATTCCATCTTCCCAGTTTTCTTCTTCATCAACATTAATAATAACTGCCTGTCTTTTATAACCACTGGTATCAATAACATCATCAATTTTAAAAACAGTTCCACTAACCGAGGAGTGAATGTTTGCTGAAATAAAAGCTTCTCCTTGAGCAATTAATTGACCAGTTTTTACTATGTCGCCTTTTTTCACCAATACGTTTGCCGGCACTCCAAGATGCTGAGAAACGGGAATAGCTACTTGTTGTGGTAAAGCAATTTTTTCAATGGCTTTATTGGCAGCCATTTTATTTTCTTCGGGGTGAACTCCACCTAATTTAAAGCTTTTCAATTTTGTTCCTCCGTTATTTAGTTTCTAATTCTTTATTTTCTTCTGTAACGGCTTTTTCTTTTCTTGGGGGAAAATTAAGCTCATGAATTGCGCCTGTTGGACATTCTGGCACACACTTGCGACAGAGTTTACATTTTTCAAAATCGATATATGCCAAGTTGTTCTCTAGGGTAATAGCTTCAAAAGGACAAACCTTAACGCATTTACCACAACCAATACAAGCTACACTACAATTTTTCTTAGCAGGAGCGCCTTTTTCTGTATTAACACAAGCTACAAAGATTCTTCTGTCTTTTTTACCTTTTTTGCGTAATTCAATAATGTTTCGAGGACAAGCAGTAACACAAGCACCACAAGCTACACAATTGTCTTTTACAATTGGAAGTCCTGTTTCTTCATCAATGTAAATTGCATCAAAACTACAAGCATCAACACAATCTCCTAATCCCATACAACCATTAGGACATCCGCTTTCTCCAGAGAACAAACTATGGACAAAAGCACAGCTTGCTGTTCCTTCATAATCAAGTTTTTTCGTTGCATTGGCTTTTGTCCCATTACAACGCACCACAGCAATCATAGGTTCGGATTCTGTGGCTTCTGCTCCAATAATAGGTGCAATGATTGCATTGAGCTCGTTTCCTCCAACAGGACAATTGAACCCGTCTAATGATTCAGCCTTAACAACAGCCTCAGCAAAAGCTCGGCATCCTGCTAATCCGCAACCGCCACAATTTGCCCCGGGCAAAACAGCTTCAACTTCATCAATGCGTGGATCTTCAATAACTTTAAACTTTTGAGCCACAAAAAATAAAATAACAGCAGCAGCAATTCCTATTGCTGAAAGTGCTCCTATTGAGTAAATAATAACTTCGTTCACAATTAACTCCATATTTGTTACAAAGGCAAAATTAGAATTTTTGCAGAAATTTCTATTCCAATAATCAGATTTTTTTAAAACAGATAAGCGGCTGAAATACTGTTAATTACAAGGAATGGCTTAAAAGAATCAGATTTATCACAAGGGTATATTGCTGATTAACTGCTGTTTAATTGTTTGTTTGGAAGTGTTCTAAATTAGGAGTGGACAGTTTTGCGTTTGCGTTTCTTATAATTGACCAATACAATGCCGAACAAAA
>CAZJZP010000025.1:0-15231 GCA_964550505.1 uncultured Prolixibacteraceae bacterium
GGTCTTGATTTTAAAAGCTATGCGTTCTTGGTTTTCCCTGCAGTTTTCCTCTTTTCTTTTGCTGGAATCTTTTTAGGAAAAAAACGACATCTTTTAACTTCAAATAAAATAAATTTATTGAGTGGGGCAATGATATTTGCCTTAGCACTTTTTATTATTTTCAGATTATACGAAATTTTATGATAACAAAGAAAATCAAATTATTACTTCTCATTCTACTTCTCTTTTGCAGTTTTACAAAAGCTCAAATACCTTCAGGATATTATGATTCTGCTATTGGATTAAGCGGGACAGCTTTACAGCAAGCACTTCACGATATTATTGATAACCATAATGTGCAAAGCTATGCGGCTCTTTGGACACATGTTCAAACAACCGACAAAAAAGCCAATGGAGAGGTTTGGGATATGTATTCCGATATCCCGGGCGGCACGCCGCCATATACTTTTACTTTTATTACCGACCAATGTGGTAATTACCAAAATGAAGGAGATTGTTACAACAGAGAACATTCTTTTCCTCAAAGTTGGTTTGATGAAGACCCTCCGATGGACACAGACCTGTTTCATATTTACCCTACTGATGGGAAAGTAAATGGCTTACGAGCAAGCTATCCTTACGGTGAAGCAGACGGATATGCTGTTACGACTTTAAACGGTTCAAAAATTGGCTATAATACTACTCCAGGTTTTTCTGGAACTGTCTTTGAACCGATTGATGAATACAAAGGCGATTTTGCACGAACCTATTTTTATATGGCTACTCGCTATTACAATGAAGATGCTACTTGGACAGGAAGTCTTATGGTGGATGGTGCTCAGCCAAAACCCTGGGCTTTGGAAATGTTAAAACATTGGCATATTAATGATACTGTCAGCACTAAAGAAAGAAACCGAAATAATACAGTTTACGCAATTCAGAACAATAGAAATCCTTTTATTGATCATCCCGAATGGGTAGAAGAAATTTGGGGAGCACCTACTACAACTATTGAGGAGAAAGAAGTTGTTTTTTCTATTTATCCCAATCCATCGAACGATGCGTTTTTTATCAAGAACATAAAAAGGCAATCTACTTTCTTTCTTTTTGATACTAAGGGAAGTTTGCTTTATACGCAGAACCTAGAAGCTTCTAAAGAGCCGCAGCAGATTAAACATTTTTTGCCAGAGGGTGTTTATATTTGTAAAATATTTGCAGAAAACACTATTGTTGCTACTCTTAAAATAATTGTCTTATGAGCAAAAAAATAAGAATTACCAAGGTTTTTGATTTTGAAATGGCCCATGCCTTAAAAAACCATGATGGTGCTTGTAAAAACATTCATGGACATTCTTATAAACTTTATGTAAGTCTTAGAGGTGAGGTGTTAAACGATGCTTCTAGTCCAAAAAATGGAATGTTAATGGATTTCTCTGACTTAAAAGCAATTGTTAAAAAAGAAATTATAGAGGTTTACGATCACTGTTTGTTATTAAACAAAGAGCAGCGAGTTCCAGAATTAGAGAAGGAGTATCGAATAATTTACACCGATTACCAACCAACTAGCGAGAATATTATTCAAGAATTTGCTGAAAAAATCAGCAAAAAACTTCCGCAGCAGATGGAATTATATTCCTTGCGCTTGCACGAAACAGAACGTTCTTATGTGGAATGGTTTGCAGCAGATTAGGACAGCATAAAACAGCGTTCAGCAAAACACCGAATAGCATTAATCGTTTTTTCTTTCTCTTCAATATACCCCATATGACCGCAATTTTCCAAAATCATTGCCTCGCTATGTTTAGGCATTGCTATTTGCACTAGCATTTTGTTTAATGGTGTTCGCGGGTCTTCTTTCCCAATAATAAAACACACAGGAACAGTCAATTGTGTTAATGCTTCCAATTTACTTTCTCTCATTTTCATGCCTTTTGCAGCGGCAATAATCGAAGCTGCTGAAATCTTTTTTGCTTCTTCTTGTAAGTTTTGAATTTCGGCTATATATTTTTCTTTATTTGCTTCTGCAAATAAATCAGGAATAAAAGTATGCACAAAGCGATGGTGGTTTTCTTCAATGATTTTTATCACTCTATCTCTGTTTTCCTTTTGTTCTTCACTGTCAGCCATTGCGTGGGAGTGAAAAAGACAAAGTCCTTGCAGCATTTCAGGATAAGAAGCTGCTATTTCCATGCTAAGGTATCCGCCCATGGAATGTCCTACTAGAACAAATTCTTTCACTTCGCACTTATCCATGACTGTTTTTACCACTTCAGCCATCAGCGGCATGCTGTGTGTCTCGGCTATGACATCACTTAATCCGTGTCCTGGTAAATCGATACTGATAAGGCGGTATTTTCCGGATAGTGCTTTGTAAAAACCATCCCAGATATTCAGGTTTTCTAAAAAACCATGTAGAAAAAGCAATACACTACCGCTTCCTTCGTCGCGATAGTGTATGTTTTTACTTTTAAAATCTATGTTATTGTACATTTTATGACTGAATCATATTTTCGACCTCTTCCACTGTGATAGGAATTCGCTTTTTCCCAAGCATTCTGCCACCGTTTTCGGTAACAAGCAAATCGTCTTCCAAACGAACACCTCCAAAACCCCTGTATTCATTAACCTTATCAAAGTTAATAAAATCGTGGTGGATTTTTTCATTATACCATTTGTCGATAAGCGCAGGGATAAAATAGATTCCCGGTTCGTTTGTCATTACATGACCTGCTTTTAATTTTCTTCCCATTCTGAGATAAGTTGTTCCAAACTGATCGATGCGTTTTACTTCTTCATCATAACCGACATAGTTTTCGCCCAAATCTTCCATATCGTGTACATCTATTCCCATCATATGACCTAAACCGTGGGGCATAAACAAGGCGTGAGCTCCCAGTTTTACTGCTTCTTCGGTATTTCCTTTCATTAATCCAAGAGCAGTAAGTCCTTCAGCCAAAACCTTACAGGCTTCTAAATGAATGCTTTGATAAGTAACATCAGGTTTTATTAAATCCGTGGCACGATTATTAGCCGCTAATACAATTTCGTAAATTTCTTTTTGTTTTTGGGTGAATTTTCCCCCAACAGGAGAGGTTCTGGTGTGGTCTGTAGCATAATGCAGCGGAGATTCAAAACCAGCATCGGCAAGCATTAAATCACCTTTTTCCAGTTTGTTGCCATGGTAGTGATTGTGTAAGGTTTCTCCTCTTTTTGAAAGAATAACAGGGAAAGAAACCATTCCTCCATATTTCAGTGCAATTCCTTCGATAGTACCAGCTACTTCACGTTCGTAAACGCCCGGCTGTGCCATTTTCATGGCTGCGGTGTGCATTTCATAAGCAACATCCATGATTTCATCCAAATGCGCAATCTCTTGCTTTTCTTTGATTGCACGAATATTTACTACCGCTTTGATAAAATCCACGGAAGCTTCTTCTTTGATATTATCTAAGCCAACACCAAGAAGTTTATGCAGTAATATTTTATTTTCAGCACGATACACCGGTAAAAAATGAATTTTTCTTCCTTTGTTTTTAGCTTCGGTGATAAAATCGGCAAATTTAGCATAGGGCAAGGTGTTTTCCAGACCGTATTTTGCGCCCATTTCTTTTACGGAAGGCTGAGGTCCCATCCAAATAATGTCATCAATGCTAACATCGTCTCCGAACAAATAATCTTTGTTTTCGTCAATGTCAAAAACACCAGCAAATCCGGGAAGATCAACACCGAAAAAATAAAGAAATGAACTATCTTGACGATAATGATAAATATTGGCGGGATAATTCATAGGAGCATCTGGATTGCCTAAAATTATAGCTATTCCGCTGTCTAATTGTTCTCTGAGTTTGTTTCTTCTTGTAATATACGTTTGTGTGTTAAACATAGTTTTTAGTTTTTTTATTTGAATTTCAAAGGTAATAAAAAAACAATGAAATCTTTTTATTTGAAATAATCTTTTCTTTATTTTTTCACGAAAACACCGTTTTATAAGGGCTTAAGTCTATGATGCTTTATCACTTAAGATGATTTTTTTGAAAAAAAAACTATTTTTTTGATTCTTTTTATAAAAAAAAATGTATTTTCGATAACTGTTTTATTTACCAAACAATTAGCCTGATGAAAACAACATTGGTTTTTCTAGTAGTATTATTGACAGTTTCAATAACTACGGTAAGTTCTCAAAATTCAAAAGAAGATATTCAAGATGAATTCAATAAAAAGATATCTGCTATTAGTTTTCAAGAAAACAAAGGACAGATTAAAGACCAACATTGGCAGCCAAGACCTGACATATTGTATAGTGGGGAAAGCCAAGGATTGATTTATCATCTTAAAAAAAATGGTTGGCACTATCAATTATCTCAGCTAAGCAAGTGGAGACAATCAACAGAAGAAGAAAATTATTTTAGGAAAGAGCAAGAACAAATAGCTGAAGAAATTACTATTTACCGTCTGGATGTAAATTTATTACATTCCAATTCAGATGTAAAAATTGAAAGTACGGAGGAATTACCAGGCTATACAAATTATTACAATGTCCCTGATGGAGTGGAGCCTGCTCTTTTTGTAAAAAAGTATTCAACTGTAACATACAACAATATTTACAAGGGTATTGACCTGGTTTTTTATGAAAGCAAAGATGGACAACTGGAATACGATTTTATTGTAGCTCCGGGAGCCGATTACAAGCAAATACAATTACAATTTGAAGGTGCAGAAATCAAAATAAATGAGCAGAATGAATTGATATTGGAAACCCCTTTGGGAACAATAGTGGAGGGTCCTTTAAAAGTATTCCAAGGAGATAAAAGCATAGCAGCCAAGTGGAAGTTAAACGAAGAGAGCAATAGTATTAGTTTAGAAATACCCAATTATGATAAATCCTTGCCTTTACGCATTGATCCCTTAGTCAGAGTTTGGGGAACCTATTATGGGGGGAGTGGCGATGATGTTGCTTATTCCTGTATTACTGATACTTTAGGAAATGTTTATTTAGCGGGTTATACAGGAAGTATTAATAATATAGCTACTAGCGGTGCTCATCAAATTATTTATGGTGGGGACTCAGATGCCTTTTTTTTGAAATTTAATAATTATGGTTTCTTGATGTGGGGAACTTATTACGGAGGAAATGGACATGATTATGGAACCTCTTGTTGTGTAGGAATTGACCAATCCCTTTATTTTTCGGGATACACAAGTAGCATATCTGCTATTGCAACAGTGGGCGTCCATCAAGATACTTTTGCTGGTGGTAATTATGACGCCTTTTTAGTCTGTTTTGACAGTTTAGGTCAACGACAATGGGGGACATATTATGGTGGTTCTGATTGGGATAAAGCTTTCTCATGCTCCGTTGATAGAAATGGAAACTCTTTTATTGTAGGTGAAACAAAAAGTATCGCAGGGATATCATCAACAGGTGCACATCAAAGTATTTACGGTGGAGGTGGTAAAAATGATGCCTTTTTAGTCTGTTTTGACAGTTTAGGTCAACGACAATGGGGGACTTACTATGGAGGGACAGGTGCTGATATTGCGCGTTCTTGTTGTGTTGATAATTTAGGATATATATATATGGCTGGTCAAACAGAAAGCATAACAGCAATAACTACGCAGGGTGCACATCAAACAATTTTTGGAGGAATTACTGATGCTTTTCTAGTCAAGTTTAATAATTCTGGAGTACGTCAATGGGGTTCATATTATGGAGGGAATGGAGGAGATTATGCATTTTCTTGTGCTATAGATGCATTTGGAAATGTGTATTTTGGTGGATATACTAACAGTACATCTAATATGTCTTCACTGGGGGTTCATCAAGACACAATTGGAGGGGGAAGTGATGCCTTTTTAGTGCGTTTTGACAGTTTAGGTCAACGGAAGTGGGGCTCATATTATGGGGGGAGTGGCAATGATGTTGCTTATTCCTGTACTACTGATGCTTTAGGAAATGTTTTTTTAACAGGGAGGACACATAGCGTAAATGCTATTTCGACAATTTCAGCACACCAAATAGCCCATGGTGGTGGTTGGGGAGATGCTTATTTAGTGCAATTTGATAGTTCTGGGGTAAGAAAGCATGGTACTTATTATGGTGGAGATGAAACTGATCAGGGAAACTCTTGCTGCTGTGATTCTAATGGAAATATTTATATTGCCGGAAGTACTGAAAGTGCTAATGCTATAGTTAGTTTTGGTGCTCATCAACTTTCTTACGGAGGGGGAAACTTTGATGGTTTTATAGTGCAGTTGTATAATTGTAATACGTTTGCAAGTATTAATCCTATCGTATGTAAAACCTACACTTCTCCCAGTGGTAATTACACTTGGACAACAAGTGGAGTTTATTATGATACTATTCCAAACATGATTGGTTGCGACAGCATTATCACAATAAATCTCACCATTAACACCGTTGACACTGCTGTATCTATTGCAGGTATTACGCTAACGGCAACGCTTCCTGGTGTTAGTTACCAATGGCTCGATTGTAACAATGCTTTTGCCTTGTTAAGCGGTGAAACTTCACAAGCATTTACAGCAACGGTAAATGGTTCTTATGCTGTGGAAGTTACGGAGAACGGTTGTACGGATACTTCCAATTGCCATACAATCAATGGTGTGGGTATTCAGGAACAAACAAACAGCAATATTCATGTTTACCCCAACCCAGCAAGAGAGTCCTTTACTATTATTGGTTTGGAGCAGGGAATGGAGATTAGGCTTATGGATATGCACGGAAGAGAGGTCTTGAAAAAAAATGCCTCTGAAGAAACAGCCTTAATATCCCTTGAGGGCATTGCTTATGGCGTTTATTTAGTAAGTGTTCGTTCTAATAATATGCTTTTTCAAACAAAATTAATTGTTGCTAGGCGATAAGAGCTTTCTTCCTTCTATTTATTTGAAAGCATTATTTCTTCAAGTTCTTCTATCTCTCGTGGGATAGAAGCAGTAAGGTCAATTACGGGATTACTAATTAGAATGTCGTTCTCAATACGAATGCCTATTTTTTCTTCGGGGATATAAATGCCTGGTTCAACCGTGATTATCATGCCTTCTTGTAAAGGAGTTTCTCTGCTTCCAACATCGTGTACATCAATTCCCAAAAAATGGCAAGTGCCGTGTGGATAGTATTTTTTGTATGCAGGCATTTCAGGATTTTGCTTTTTAATATCGTTTAAGGAAAGCAAATCCATTTTGAGCAAGCTTTCTTCCATCAGTTTGGCAACGTATTTATTAATATCGTTTATGTTTTTGCCGTATTCCAGAAAATCAATAGTTTTTTTCTGAATAGCAAGCACCTCATTATAAATTTCTTTTTGTCGCTTGCTGAATTTACCACTGACAGGGATACTTCGGCTGACATCTGCTGCATAATAGTTATAATCAGCACCAAAATCCAGCAGTACGAGATCTCCTGCTTTCATTTTCTTTGCGTTTTCTGTGTAATGTAAAACACAAGCATTTTCTCCAGAGGCAACAATGCTTTGAAAGGCAGCACCCTGTCCGCCATTTCTAATAAATTCATAGTGCATCAGTGCTTCTATTTCGTATTCGAAGCGATTGTTTTTATCCAAGCGAAGTATAGTATCAAAACAATTTGCTGTTATAGCAATAGCTTTTTTTATTTGTTGAATTTCTTCTGGGGTTTTTACATATCGTAAAGGGTGGATGATATCTTTGGCATTTTTAATTTCTTGGAAACTTTTTTCTTTTGTGAGCCTTTGATAAAGCAATTGATTAGGATGAATAAAATGCTTGCATTCTTCCTTATTATCAAACAAAAGATAAAGACAAGAGCAATGTTTTGCATAATCTTGAAGGATGGCAGTAAGCTTATCCACTTTTTCCGTCTGTTGAATACCTGAAATTTTTTCTACTTTTGTTGGATTAAGTTTTTCTCCATCATAAATGAGGGAGCGCTCGTCTTGTTGTGGAAGCAGTATGATTTCTCGTTTATGCTTATCAGGATGCTCAGGGAAAAAACAAAAAACGATATCTTCCGAACAGATTCCTGTAAGATAGAAAAAATTGGATTCTTGTCTAAAAGGAAAAAACTGATCCGCGCTTTTTTGCATCAGGATATTCGCAGATAAAATCATTGCGGCATTTTTTTCCATGCTTGCTGCAAGTTTTTTTCTGTTATTGATAAAAAAGGAAGTTTCTAAACTTATTTCTTGCATTTTTTATTTACAAAACTAAGGTTTTTTCTGTTTTAACCTTTGTTTTGCAAGTCTTTTTTAATCAAAAACCAACCATTAAACAAAACAAAATCTACAAAATGCAAAGAAAAAAGATAAAAAAACCGTATTTTTGTGCTAAGAATTGAATTATGCAGTTTAAAGATATACTGGGACAAAAAAAAATCAAGCAGCGGCTGATAAAGACGGTAAAAGAGAACCGATTAAGTCATGCCCAATTATTTTTAGGACAGGAAGGCTCGGCTAAACTTCCCTTGGCAATTGCTTATGCCCAATATATTTGTTGTACCAACAAACAAGAGAACGATTCTTGTGGAGAATGTCTTTCCTGTAAAAAAATGCAGCATTTAACGCATCCGGATTTGCATTTTATGTATCCTGTTGTGAAAAAGGCCAGCGAAAAAACGACGATTAGTAAAGATTATATTAAAGAATGGCGTGAATTTTTGTTGGAAAATGATTATTTTGTTTCCTTACATCAATGGCACAATAAAATTAACGCAGAAAAGAAAAACTCTCTTATCAGCACTGCGGATTGTAATGAAATGATACACACTTTTAGCAGTAAATCCTATGAGTCTGAATACAAAATCATGATAATATGGATGGCTGAACGATTGTATCATCAAGCTGCTCCTAAAATACTGAAAATACTGGAAGAACCGTATGAAAAAACCTTGTTTGTTCTGATTGTTGAAGATCAAGATAAACTATTGAAAACAATTTTATCCAGAACGCAATTAGTAAAATTCCTTGCTTATGAAGACGAAGAAGTAGAGTCGTATTTGATACAAAAACAAGCAATTGAGTCACATAAAGCGAGAGCTATCAGTTTAATAGCAGAGGGAAACATTGTGAAAGCCAGAAAATTAGCGACAGAAAACGTGGACAACAGTGCTAATTACAGCATTTTTAGGAATTGGATGCTTATTTGTTACCAAGCAAAAATATTGGCATTACCAGAAATGATAGACCAAATTGTAGCAATGTCGCGTGAACAACTCAAAGAATTGTTTTTATATGGAATTCAGGCAATCAGAAATTCCTTGATGATTAACAATCAAAATCAGGATTTGGTTAGAGCTACAGAAGAAGAAAAGCAATTTGTATTTAATTTTGCTAAAATGATAAATCAGAAAAACGCAGCAAAATTTATTCATTGTTTCAATGAAGCGATATTGCACATTGAAAGAAATGCCAATGCTAAAATAATGTTGAGTGATATTAGTTTTCAATGTATGCGTTTTTTTAAAGTCAAGTAAAAGAAAGAATAGATTTCACTGAAAAATAGCGGAAAAAACGTATTTTTGTCGCATAAAATGCATAAAATTGCAAAAAGAAACTTGAGATGAGTGAAAAAGAACAAGATATAAACAATAATCCTTTTTTAATGCGTGGTTGTGAAAAAGAACCACTAAACGAAGAAAACATAGAATCTTTCTATAAACATGGCTGTTGTAAATTAGACACTTACAATTGGATGCGGAATTTAACCGTTTCTGATGTTAATCCACCGCCGGAATATGTTGAGGTGCGCTTTAAAAATGACAGAAAAGCTTTTTTCAAAAAAACACAGGATCTTCGTCTTAGTGAAGGAGATTTGGTAGCTGTAGAATCTTCTCCTGGCCATGATATTGGAATAGTTACCTTGCTTGGAGAAATGGCACATAGGCAATATATATTAAAGAAATCTCTTTCCTCTAAAATGGAAGAAGTGAAAAAAGTGTATAGAAAAGCCAGAAATACCGATGTTGAAAAGTGGAAAGAAGCCGTTAAAAGGGAAGAAGAAGTGAAATTTCAAACCCGTCGTATCGTTAATGATTTAAAATTGGAAATGAAAATCAACGATGTTGAATTACAGGGAGACGGAACAAAGGCAATTTTTTATTACACTGCGGATGATCGCGTTGATTTTAGAGAATTGATAAAACGACTGGCTGATCAATTTAAGTTGCGGATTGAAATGAAACAGATTGGTGCCAGACAAGAAGCCGGAAAACTCGGTGGAATTGGTTCTTGTGGACGGGAATTATGTTGTGCTTCGTGGATGACGGATTTCAGTTCTGTTACAACAGCTATTGCCAGAGCCCAGCAACTCTCGCTTAATCCACAAAAATTAGCAGGTCAATGTGGAAAATTGAAATGTTGCTTAAATTATGAATATGACAATTATGTGGATGCCCTTAAGTCATTTCCTAAGCAAAATATTGAATTAGAAACAAAAGCAGGAAATGCCTTTTTCCAAAAAGCCAATGTCTTTGACCGAATTATGTGGTATTCCTATAAAGACAAACCCTATCAACTGATAGGTATTAGGGTAGATGACGTGGATAAAATTCAGAAAATGAATGTAAAAAAGCAAAAACCAGATAAATTGGAAAGTTTTGCTGTTGTGGAAGAAAAACAAGCAGGATTTGAAGACCAGAGTAATGAAGAAGAATTAAAACATTTTGATGATTAGTATGAAAAAACGAAATATAATCACTATTGCTGTTTTGTTATTAAGCTTGTCTTTTTTGTTTAGCTGTAATAATAAAAATATAGTTTACGAAAAAACCAAGGAATTTCCAAACGCAGAATGGCAGATGGATGATGTGCAAAAATTTAATGTGGAAATTGACGACACTTTAGCAAATTACGACTTTTCAATAATTATTCGCAATACCATTGATTATAATTATGCTAATCTTTTTGTGTTTTTAAACACCTTAACTCCTGATGACGAAATAGCAAAAGATACCTTACAATTTTTATTGGCAGATCAAGAAGGTAAATGGCTGGGGAAAGGAAAAGGAAACTTCAAAGAAAGCGTTTTCCTGCTACAACACGGCCTAAAGTTTTCACAAGCAGGAACATATTCTTTTGAATTTACCCAAGGAATGCGTGAAGAAACACTTGTTGGGATAGCAGATATTGGAATTAGAATTGGAAAAATTACCGAATAAATACAGTTAAAATGGCTTTATTTAAAAAGAAAAAATCGCAGAAAAACGCAAAAAAAGATTTGCCTAAAGGCATAAAAATACTATGGATTACCTATTTGTCTTTTGTTTTTCTTTTAATAGTATTTTTTATAGGAATTTCTAATAGTTGGATTGGGGTTGGAGATATGCCTTCCTTTGAAGAATTAGAAAACCCAAGAAGTAATTTGGCTTCTGAAATATATTCTTCTGATCAGGAATTGCTTGGAAAATTCTATATTGAAAACAGATCTAATGTGTTTTATTCAGACTTAAATCCTGATTTGGTTAATGCATTAATAGCTACCGAAGACATTCGTTTTCATAAGCACTCTGGCGTTGATATCCGAGCAATTATGCGCGTGATAAAGGGGGTGTTAACAAGAAATCAAGAAGGTGGAGGAAGTACAATAACACAGCAATTAGCAAAAAACCTTTTCCCTAGAGGCGAGAATTTAAACAAATTTCAATTAGTTATCAGAAAATTTCAGGAATGGGTTACCGCTATTAAATTGGAGAAAAACTACACCAAAAATGAAATTATAGCCATGTATTTAAACACGGTTGATTTTGGCAGCCAGTCTTTTGGAATAAAATCAGCCTCCCGTACCTTTTTCGATACTACTCCTGATTCTCTGAAAATTGAAGAAGCAGCAGTCTTGGTTGGTTTGTTAAAAGCCCCAACAAAATATAGTCCTATAAAAAATCCTGAAAACTCCTTGCACAGACGAAATACAGTTCTCGGACAAATGGAAAAATACGGTTTTATCACTGAAACAGTTTGTGACTCTTTAAAAAGCTTACCTCTTGATATGTCAAAATATAGTATTCAGGACCATAATGTTGGAATGGCAACCTATTTTAGAGAATATTTACGTATGATGATGACAGCAGAAGAGCCAAACAAGAAAAACTATAATAACGAAAAAAAATACATCAGAGATAAAGATTTATGGGATACCAATCCGCTCTACGGATGGTGTAATAAAAACCAAAAAGCAGACGGTTCTAATTATAATATTTACAAAGATGGCTTGCGGATTTACACAACCATTAACTCCAAAATGCAGAATTACGCAGAACAAGCGGTTGAAGAACATATAGGTGGATATCTCCAGCCCACTTTCTACGAACATTGGAAAGGCGTTAAAAGAGCTCCTTGGTCTTATCAAACCAATAAAGACGCTGTTGAGCAAACACTACAAAACGACATGAAAAACTCCGAACGCTATAAAAATGGAAAAAACGCAGGGAAATCGGAAAGTGAATTAAAAAAAGAATTTAATACAGCTGTGCAAATGCGTGTGTTTTCATGGGACGGAGAAATTGATACAATGATGACGCCAATGGATTCTATTATGTATTATAAATGGTTTTTACAAGTGGGAATGATGTCGATGGAACCCCAAACAGGCTATGTAAGAGCTTATGTTGGAGGAATTAACCACCATTTCTTTAAAATGGATCATGTCAGTACTACATACAGACAAGTAGGATCAACATTTAAACCCTTTGTATATGCTTTGGCTATGCAGGAAGGGGAGTTTTCTCCTTGTACAAAAGTGCCAAATGTTCCCATTACCTTCGAACTAGAAAACGGTCAAGAATGGAGTCCACGAAATTCAGGAACCTATAAAGATGGAGAAATGGTTTCTTTGAAAGAAGCTTTAGCACATTCTATTAATTACGTTTCTGCTTACTTAATGAGAAGGTATTCTCCTCAGGCTGTAATAGATTTAGCACGAAAGATGGGAGTAAAAAGCGATATCCCAGCTGTTTATGCTGTGGCGCTTGGTATTTCCGAATTATCCGTTTATGAAATGGTAGGAGCAAAGGCAACGTATGCCAATAAAGGTGTTTATACCGAACCAATTTTTGTTACCAGAATTGAAGATAAAAACGGAAATGTTATTCAAAGTTTTGTTCCGAACAAGAATGAAGCAATGAGCGAAGAAACAGCTTATTTAATGCTGCAACTGATGAAAGGTGTGGTGGAGTCTGGAACAGGTGGAAGATTGCGTTCTCGCTATAATATCCAATATCCAGTGGCAGGTAAAACAGGTACTACTAACGATAACTCTGATGGTTGGTTTATGGGAATTACTCCCGATTTAGTTACCGGAGTTTGGGTAGGTTGCGATGATATGCGAATACATTTTAGAAGCACAGCTTTAGGTCAGGGTGCAAATATGGCGCTTCCAATTTGGGCTATCTATATGAAAAAGGTCTGGGCGGATAGAAGCCTTGATATCAGTAGAGGAGATTTTGAAAGACCTTCCAAACCCCTCTCCGTTGAAACGGATTGTGCTAAATATAATAGAGAACATCCCGAAGAACAAAACATTGATATGTGGAGAGCAGAAACAATTGATGCTATCGGTTTTAATTAGAATGGAAGCTAAAAAATCCTTAATCGATATTGTTTTTTCGTGGAAAATAGCAGTCTTTGATTAAGAGAAAGAGAAAAACTGCCAGAAATATAAGATTAATGACAGCAGCAGTTTTGATTCTTTTGGCTTTGAATTCAAAAACAATAGTGTTTTCTCCAGCATCTGTCATAACGCCCATGTGTAAATGATTTACCAAAATTACCTCTTTTTCTTTTCCATTTACAGTAGCAGTCCAATATTTGTGTTTTGCCTGTAAAAGACACAAAAGTCGAGGATTTTCAGTATAAACAATAGCTTCTAGTTTGTTAGGCGTAAAAGAAACGAGCCTTAGGCTATCATTTTCTCCAGTATAAAAAGCGGGGATATCCGCATAGTCACAGTTGTGTATGCTGTCTTCTGGAGAGAGTTCATCATAAGGTTTGACTAATTAGCAAAGCTAATGCAGGAAAGATTTCCTTAATATTGTTTTTAATTTTACTCATGTTCAGATAAAAGATGAAGCGCTGCTGAAGCTAAAACAAGAGTTCCATAATACAAGCTATTTTCATCAATGTCAAAGCAGGCGTTATGAAGATTTGCAGTGATATTTTTTTCATTATTGGCACAACCTAGTTTGATAAAACAGCTAGGAACTTGATGAGAAAAATAGGCAAAATCTTCTGCTGTCATTTGTAAATCAATTTCCTTTATTTTTTCGTTTCCGAAGACAGCTTGAAAATGTGCGCTTAAGTTGTGGCTAAGTGTTACGTTATTAATTAAAAAAGGATAGCCTTTCTCAATGCGCACTTCTACTTTAGCTTGCATGGCTGCTGCTGTTTTTTCAGCAATTTCTACTATGCGTTTATGCGCAGTTGCTCTCCATTCTTCGTTAAAGCAACGCAGTGTCCCTTCCAATTGAACTGTGTCGGGGATAATATTGGTTTTTCCGTCTGCGATAAAGCGACCAAAAGACAAAATACTGGGATTGTCAGGTGCATTATTTCTGCTGATTAGTTGTTGCAGTGCAAGAATAATTTGCGAAGCAATTACAACAGCATCGGTGTTGAGGTGTGGAGTGGCTCCATGTCCGCCTTTTCCTAACACATTGATATAAATTTCATCGGTTGATGCCATTAATTTCCCGGCTTTGATTCCAATTTCTCCGCTTTGTAGTTGCGGAAAAACATGTTGCCCAAGCATAAAATCTACTTTCGGATTTTCCAAAACGCCTTCTTTAATCATCTGAATGGCTCCTCCGGGGAAGTTTTCTTCTGAAGGCTGAAAAATTAACTTAATATTTCCGCTAAAAGAATCTTTAAGCGTATGTAGTATTTTAGCAGCTCCTAGTAAGCAGGCGATATGTGCATCATGACCACAGGCGTGCATTACGCCAGGATTTTTTGAAATATAATCATGCGTATTCTTTTCATGAATTGGCAGTGCATCCATATCGGCACGAAGACCAATAGTTTTTCCTCCTTTAGCACCGGAAATAAGCCCCACAATACCATATCCGCCAATCTTTTCCTGAAAGGGAACTCCAATTTTTTTCAACTCAGCTGCGATAAAAGCAGCGGTGTTTTTTTCTTGTTTTGATAATTCGGGATGCTGGTGAATGTATCGACGAAAAGATTGTATTTCTGCAAAATACTCTTTAGCTAAAGCTTTTATTTTGTCTTCTGTTTGCATCTTAAAAGTCCATATTTAATGAGAGATAGA
>CAZJZP010000026.1:0-10284 GCA_964550505.1 uncultured Prolixibacteraceae bacterium
AAACCCAAGGCAATATGAGGGTATTAATTGAAAATGTTCACCAAAAAGACAAGGAACCCAAAAAGATAGTTTTATCTACTTCCGATGGTGTTTTTGTAATTGAAGTTAATGACGTTATTCGTTGTCAGTCTGATAACTATTATAGCATTTTTCATTTCACCAACGGCAAGCATTTGTTGATTTCTAAAACACTTAAAGAAAGTGAGGAGTTATTACAAGACCGGAATTTCTTTCGCCCTCACAAATCACACCTTATTAATATTAAACATATTAAAACATATATTAAAGCAAAATCAACGATTATTCTTTCAGATGGGACTGAAATTCCTGTGTCTCGAAGAAAAAAAGAAAAGGTAATGGAAATAATTAGAAACATAGAATAATCATCTATAAGTTTCAATAGTTGGGAAAAACAGAAGATGTGTTTTGCGTTTTTGAACCTTTAACTGATTATTTTTTACCGAAAACTGAAAGAAAAGCCAATAAGTTTTGAAAAAAATTATATTTTTGTACTTTTACATTGTATAAAAGCACTTATTAAATGAAACCAATTTTTATTATTCTGATTGCCATTTTATGGATAGTTGTTCGCATTGTGAAAGCAGCTAAAAAGCAACAGCAAGCCCAGCAAAACTCTCCTGCGTCAACAAGGCCAGGAACGCAACATCAGCAAGCTACAAAAACAGAAGAATATTCCATAGAATCTTTACTCAAAGGATTAGTAGGTGAGCCGCCAAAACCCCAAAGACAGGAGAAACCCTATTTTTCAGAAGCAGATACTTCAAAACCCGAACAAATAGAAAATGAAAATACGGTACTATATCCTGATGCTATGGATAAGGATGTTTTAGATGCATTGATGAAAGAAGGACAATCAGAGATATTAGACAAGAAATTAGAAGTAGAAGACTTGGGAGAAGGAGAAGGTCTTGAAATAGACTTCGATTTAAGAAAAGCAGTCTTGTTTTCAGAAATATTAAATAATCCTTTTTTAGAAAAGAATTATTAAAAAAATAAAAATTTTAGAAGAAATTTTTGGTAGAAACGAATATAATTATCTATTTTTACGCTCTTTTTAGCGCTATATAAACAATAAAAATAAAAACATATGTTAAGACAATTACTAGTATCTTTTTGTATCTTGTTGGCTTGCAGTAGCTTATCTTACGCCCAGGGGGCGTTACAGGGGAAAATTCAGGACGCTGAAACCAAAGAAGCAATTCCTTTTGCAAATATTGTTATTGAAGCCGGTGGTCGTCAGGTTGGAGGAGCAACATCAGATTTTGATGGAAAATATTCTATTAAACCAATTCCTCCTGGAAAATATGATGTTAAAGCTACCTATGTTGGTTATAAACCGTTATTAATTCAAGGTGTGTTAGTTACCGCTGACAAAATTACCTTTTTAGATATTGACATGAACTCAACATCTACTACTTTGGAAACCTTTGAAGTAATAGATTATAAGGTACCGCTTATTGAGAAAGATGGTGGTTCTTCTGGAGGAACAGTAACTTCCGAAGAAATTGAAAAAATGTCAGGACGTTCTGCAACTTCTGTGGCTGTTACAGTTGGAGGTGTTTTTTCTCAAGATGGAGAAATGGGAAGTATTAGAGGGCAAAGAACAGAAGGAACGGTTACTTACATTGATGGTGTTAGGGTTAGAGGAACTTCTTCTCTCCCAAAATCTGCATTAGAACAGGTTTCTGTTATAACAGGTGGTTTGCCACCACAATACGGAGATGCAACAGGTGGTATTGTTAATATTACTACCAAAGGAGCCTCTAGGAAGTTTGGAGCAGGAGTAGAGTTCGTTACTTCTTTGGATGGTTTTGGGTACAATCTATTGGGATTTAATGTGCAAGGTCCAATTATTAAAGGGAAAGATTCAACAAAAACAACCTCTCTTTTAGGTTTTTTCTTATCAGGGGAAGTTGCGTACAATAAAGACACCAGACCTTTTTCTAAAAACATTCAAGTTTGGCAGGCTTCTGACGAGTATTTAGATTACTTACGTGAAAACCCATTACGACCCTCAGGTACTGGAGCTGGTAATTTCTTAAGCGCAGAATATACATTGATGGATGATTTAACACAATTTAAGACTAAAAATAATGCAGAGAATATTAGTGTTAATTTATCTGGAAAAATTGATGTAAGAACAACAGAAACTATCAACTTAACTTTCGGGGGCAACTTGGTCTATGACAAAGGGAGAGTTTATCAGCACTCTTATTCCTTGTTTAATTATGATAAGTTTCCTGAAGTAATTAATAATACGTGGAGGGTTTTTGGTCGTTTTACACAAAGATTTAAGCAAGACACTAGTGAAACACTTATTAGCAATATCTATTATTCTATTCAGGTTGATTATTCCAAAAACTATCAGACAGTTCAAGATGCAGACCATCAAGATAATCTTTTTAATTATGGTTATATAGGGAATTATAAAACACATAAAATACGTTCTTATGAACTAGGTTCTGATACTATTTTAGGATTTAACAATGTCTATGTTCATAATGGTTTTAGAGATACTTTAGTTGAATTTACCCGATCTGAAATTAATCCCTATTTAGCGAACTATACCAGTCAGTTTTATACTTTTTATAATCCAGGTGATCCAGCATATTGGAATATGACAAATATTCAATTTTTTAATGGTTTATTAAACGGTCAAAATCCTAATTCTGTTTATGGAATGTATGCTAATACAGGAACACAATATGATGCTTATAGGCAATCAGATGCAACACAAATTGGTATTAACGCCAATGGTTCAGCAGATATTGGAAACCATGCAATTCAATTTGGCTTACAATATGAGCAGCGTATTGACAGATATTATGGATACGCTCCTGTTGGTTTATGGACAAGAATGCGAATGTTGGCGAACTCTCATATAGAACAATTGGATAAAAACAATCCACATGCCGTTAGAGATGCTATGGGGGTATTCCAAGATACAGTATATTATGATAGATTATACGATGAAAGTTCACAGTCTTTCTTTGATTATAATCTCCGGCAAAAATTAGGCATTGAAATTAATAGTACAGAATGGTTAGATGTTGATAATTACGATCCTAGCCTATTCACTATTGATATGTTTAATGCAGATGAATTATTAAACGACGGTAATTCTTATGTTTCATATTATGGATTTGATCATACAGGAAAAGTATTGGATTTTCGCCCAAGTATTGATGATTTCTTTACTCAAAGAGATGAGTTTGGAAACTTTACGCGCCCAATTGGAGCTTTTGAACCAATTTATATGGCAGGTTATATTTCTGATAAATTTGCCTTTAGAGATTTGATTTTTAATATTGGTGTTCGCGTTGACAGATTTGATGCCAATCAATCTGTTTTATCAGACCCTTATCTTCTTTTCCCAGCAAAAACAGTTGAAGAAGTAAACGATTTAGGAGAACATCCTGGAAATATGGGTGATGATTTTGTTGTTTATGTAAATGATTTAAAAAACCCAACAGCTGTTGCAGGATATAGAGATGGATTTGTATGGTATGATGCAACAGGGAAGGAAATCTCAGACCCTTCTGTAATAGAAACAGCAAGTGGGATTGCACCTTACCTTGTAGATCCTGATGATAACGTCGTAAGTTCAAAAGCATTTAAAGACTATGAGCCTCAAATATCTTTGATGCCGCGTATTTCGTTTTCATTCCCAATTTCAGATGAGGCGCTTTTCTTTGCTCATTATGATGTATTAACAAAAAGACCTACTACAGGGAATAGACTAGACCCAACAGATTATTTGTTTATCTATCAAATGGGGCAAAACGCATTGAACAATCCTAATTTAAAGCCAGAAAAAACAATTGATTACGAACTTGGGTTTCAGCAATTATTAAATCTTAAATCTTCATTGAAATTTTCTGCATACTACAGGGAAATGAGAGACTTAGTTCAAAATTACCGTTTTAGTGGCTCTTATCCTATTTCTTATATCTCATATAATAATATTGACTTTGGTACTGTTAAGGGAATGACTATTGCTTATGATTTAAGAAGAAGTAATAATGTTTGGATAAAAGCAAACTATACTTTACAGTTTGCAAATGGTACTGGATCAAATTCAAGCTCTGCATTAACGCTTATTAGAACAGGACAACCAAACCTTAGAACGCTTACTCCACTTAGTTTTGATAGAAGACATGCCGTTACAGCAGTTGTTGACTATCGTTTTAGCAGCGGTAGTAAGTATAATGGACCTAAAATCACCAGACAAATTAAAGGAACGGATAAGGTGAAGACAATAGCATTATTAGAAAACACAGGTGCAAACTTTACTTTTAGGGGTGGATCAGGAGTTCCATATAGTAAATCAAGTAAGGTGATTGGAACTTATGCTTCAGGAGGAGATGGCTTATTAGAGGGTTCTATTAATGGTTCAAGATTGCCTTGGCAATTTACTATTGATGCAAGGATTGATAGGGATATTGAATTGAAATTTGGACAAAACAAAGAAAAAAAGGCTTATTTAAATGTGTATTTACAGGTACTTAATGTGCTAAATACTGAAAATGTTTTAAGCGTTTACCGTGCAACAGGAAATCCTGATGATGATGGTTACTTATCATCTGCTGAATACCAAGCACAAATTAATGCTCAGACAAGCCCTGAATCATATAGGCAATTATATAGCTTAATCGTTAATAGTCCATATAACTATAGTTTACCCAGAAGAATTCGACTAGGAGTTATGTTTAGTTTTTAGAAAAAAAATATGAAAAATATGAAAAATATGCATCGTTATTCGTTTTTAATTTTACTAGGAAGTCTTATTGTTTTTAATCTTCAAGCAAGAAATTTGCCAGTAAAAGGAAATTATACAGAAAGACAAGGAAAAGCTGAGGCATGCCTGCCAGCATCAGGGGCATCAGAACTTAATATAGGTAACGTAAGAGCCCGTATTATGACTGGCGGAGATATGTGGAGAACGCTTGAAGGAACTCCTTCTTACGAAATACCAAATGAATCAGGAAAACATTCTATGTTTTCTGCAGCTTTGTGGGTTGGAGGAAAAGATGTAAACAACCAATTAAAGCTTGCTGCTCAAACATTTAGAGAACGAGGAAATGATTTTTGGCCAGGACCTCTTACAATAGACGGTACAGCCTCAATAGAGCCTGATGTTTGTCAGGAATATGATAAACATTTTGAGATAACACGAGCCGAAGTGGATGAGTTTTTAGCATACCATGAAGCACTTGACGCAGGAACTGCAGCACAAGACTTTCCTGATTATGAGGTGCCATTATCCATTCAAAATTGGCCCGCGCATGGAGATATTTCTCCTGAACGATCACAATCATTTTATTTAGCTCCCTTTTATGATGTTAATAAGGATGGTATTTATAATTGGGAAGAAGGAGATTATCCATATTATGATATTGATAATTCTTTATGTCCTTTGTTTTTGCCTCATGGCACTCCTCGTGAAGTTACGGCAGAAGGAAATGGAATATTGGTTGACCAAGTGCTTAAAGGGGATCAAACATTATGGTGGATATTTAATGATAAAGGAAACTTACATACCCAAACAGGTGGAGATGCTATTGGTTTAGAAATAAGAGCACAAGCTTTTGCCTTCTCTACAAATGATGAAGTCAACAATATGACGTTTTATTCTTATGAAATTATCAATAGATCAACTTATCGATTAACAGAAACTTATTTTTCACAGTGGGTTGATACAGACTTAGGCTATTATGATGATGATTATGTTGGTTGTGATGTACAAAGAGGTTTAGGTTATTGCTATAATGGGAAAGCCGTTGATGGAACAGGAAGACAGGATCATTATGGAGATCAGCCTCCAGCTGTTGGTGTTGACTTTTTCCAAGGTCCTTATATGGATCCAGACGGTCTTGATAATCCTAAAACAGAACAGGCAGTTATTTTAGATTCTATTACAGGAACGTATGATACAATATTAAGACCTAAATGCGATGAAAGTATTAATGGAGTGAATTTTGGAAATGGAATAGTTGATGATGAAAGATACGGAATGAGACGTTTTGTATATTATGATAAAGGATATAGTGGTCCTAGATCAGACCCTGAAATTGCGTCTGATTATTATAATTATTTAACAGGAGTGTGGAAAGATGGTACGCGGATGCAGTATGGTGGTAATGCTCACTCAAACTCAGGAGCTTTTGGTCCAGATTGTGATTTTATGTTTCCTGGAGATACAGATCCATGTAATTGGGGGACAGGTGGTCAATTGCCTAATGGTCCAACTTATTGGACAGAGGAAACAGCAGGTAATCAACCTTATGATAGGCGATTCATGCAGTCAGCAGGACCTTTTACTTTAGAACCAGGTGCAGTAAACTACATCACTGTAGGAATACCTTGGGCAAGAGCTACCTCTGGAGGACCTTTTGCTTCTGTGGAATTATTGAGAGTTGTTGATGATAAATGTCAGCAATTATTTGATAACTGTTTTAGAGTTGTGGATGGACCAGATGCTCCAGATATGGTAATTCAAGAATTAGATAAAGAAATAATTCTTTATTTATCCAATAAAACAACTTCAAATAACTATAATGAAGAATATATAGAACATGATCCTAGTATTATCTCTCCAGACACTTTAGCGCCAGAAGATAAATATGATTCTCTCTATAGATTTGAAGGTTATCAAATCTATCAATTATATAATAAATCTGTTTCTGCAAATGAATTAGATAATCCTGATAAAGCAAGACTAGTTTCGCAGTGCGATATAAAGAATGGTGTTTCTCGATTAATTAATTATAATTATAATGAAAATTTAGGCGTAGAGGAACCTGCTCTAATGGTTGAAGGAGAGGATTTAGGAGTCGTTCATTCGTTTAGGGTTTTTGAAGATCAATTTGCTACAGGTGACAAACGATTAGTAAATCATAAACAGTATTACTATATGGCAATAGCCTATGGATATAATGAATATGAAAAATACTCACAAGATCCTGCAAATCAAGACCCTGGTGTGTCTAGTTTATATGGTCAGAAGAAACCCTATTTGGCTGGTAGAAAAAACATTAAAGTATATACCGCTATTCCACACATTCCTAATCCTGAAAAAGGAGGAACTGTTCAAAATGCTAATTATGGAGATGGTCCCAAAATTACCAGAATTGAAGGACAGGGCAATGGAGGAAATGTATTAGAATTAACAAGTAGTACAATCTCTGATATTCTTCAAAACGGATACAAAAGGGAGATAACTTATGAAAACGGTTATGGTCCTATTGATGTAAAAGTTGTTGATCCTTTAAATGTGATAGATTCTGATTTTGAATTGCGATTTGATGTAGCAGCTTCTATTGATACTGCAAAATGGATATTGAAGGATTTGAATTCAGGAATTGAGTATTCGTCTAGTAAAACAATTGATGTAGAAAATGAACAATTATTATTGGATTTAGGACTTTCTGTATCTATTAATCAAGTAGTACCTCCAGGGCATGAAGATGCGCCAAGTAACGGTATGCTTAGCTCTTCCATAACCTACAAAGATACAACACAACTTTGGTTTAGTGGAGTGCCAGATGTTGACGGACCTGGAGCATTGAACTGGATTAGATCTGGAACCACTGATGATGATGACAACTCCGATTACGATCCATCTAATTGGCTAGATGAAAGTGAAGATTTTGAAAGAGTGGTTGGAGGAACATGGGCTCCTTATAGAATGGTTAGCAGATATGAAGATGGACCGGCATGGGCAAGTTTTATTAATTTGAATCAATTAGAAGATTTAGCTAGTGTTGATATTGTTTTAACACCCGATAAGTCAAAATGGTCTAGATGTCCTGTTATTGAAACAGGAGAAGATGGAGTGCTAAATCAAGGTGGTGCTTCTAAATGGGAATTAAGAAAGCATCCTTCTATAGATAAAGATGGAAATACAGGAACTGCTCAGGCAACTTATGATGGTAAAACAACAGGTATGGGATGGTTCCCCGGATATGCTATTAATGTTGAAACAGGTGAAAGATTAAATGTTATTTACGGAGAATCTTCATGGTTAGCTGGAGAAAATGGAGCAGATATGCTTTTTAATCCTACAGCAAATTATTATACTGATTTAGGTGAAGTTTTGTTTGGGGGTAAACACTTTTTGTATATTTTAGGACATAATGATAACTATTTAAGTCCTATCTATGATGAAGGAGATTGGGCACATACCGTAATTTCTGGTGGACAACTTGCCCAAAAGCGCTTATTAACTTCATCCATAATGTGGACATCTATCCCAATGGCATCATCAAATTATGATTGGCTATCAACGGAGGTTACTATCAGAATTAGAGTAGCGAAGCCTTATGATCAAAATTATGCATCTGAAACAGGAACAACTACTCCAAGAAACAATAACTGGCCATTGTATAGTTTTAGCACTTCTGATATTGCTACAACAATAAGTGATAATCCTACAGCACAATCTGCATTGGATTTAGTTAATATTGTACCTAATCCTTATTATGCTTTTTCTAAGTATGAAACAAGTCAGATTGATAATCGTGTTAGATTTACGAACCTGCCAGAATCATGTGTTATTTCAATTTACAACATTAATGGTGTACTAATAAGGCAGATTACTAAGGACGATGAATCTACTTGGGTAGATTGGGATTTGAAAAATTACGCAGGAATACCAATTTCAGGAGGAATGTATTTAATACATGTTAAAGCTGATGGTATTGGAGAAGTTACTCTTAAATGGTTTGCTGCTATGCGTCCACTTGACTTAAATTCATTCTAATAGATAAAAGAAAAAAAGAACAGATATATGAAAAATTTATGTAAATATGGTATCGTTTTTATCCTAAGTATAATACTGTTATCTGGAGAGTCTTATGCAGGTAATAAGGATAGAGCAGGACAAGCAGGAGCTTCGGAATTATTAATTAATCCCTTTGCCCGAAGTACTGGCTGGGGAGGAGCAAATACTGCTACCGTTCAAGGGCTTGAAGCAATGTATTTAAATGTTGCCGGTATAGCCTTTACTAATCAAACGGAACTAGTTTTTGCCCGTACTGAATGGCTGCAAGGTTCTGGTGTGTCTATCAATACTTTTGGACTTACGCAAAAAGTAGGAGATGCTGGAGTAATTGGACTTTGTGTTACCTCTATGGCACTAGGAGAAGTTGAAATCACAACGGTTGACTTGCCTGAAGGTGGTTCTGGTTATTATAAACCTAGCTTAATGAATATTGCTGTATCTTATGCACAAGCATTTTCAAATAGCATATATGGTGGAATAACCCTACGGATTATCACCGAACAAATTGCCAATATTTCTGCTCAGGGAGTTGCAATCGACGCAGGTATTCAGTATGTTACAGGTGATTTAGAGAACATCCACTTCGGAATTACTCTTAAAAATGTTGGACCTACTATGAGATTTGATGGAGACGGATTATCTTTTAGAGGAAATTTGGTAAATTCTGATAATACACTGACCGTTGAACATCGTTCTGAATCTTTTGAATTACCATCATTAATTAAAATTGGTGCAGCTTATGATTTTTTCCTTGGAGAAAAAGATAAACTAACTATTGCTGGTAATTTTACATCCAATTCATTTACTAAGGATCAATTTCATGCAGGATTGCAATATAACATGAATAATATCCTGTTCTTAAGAGGTGGTTTTGTATATGAAGAAGGTATTTTTAATGACGCTGATAGAACAACTGCTTTAACAGGACCTTCTGGAGGTTTATCTGTTCAAGTTCCAATAAACAAACAAAAAGGATCGTTTTTCTCCATAGATTATTCTTACCGTGCATCAAATCCATGGAATGGAGTACATAGTGTCGGAGCAAGAATAAGCCTCTAAATCTAAAAAAACATAAAAGCTATTAAGAGGGCTCTGTATAGAGCCTTCTTATTTTATTATAGAAAACATTAATACTAATTGTTATGGCAAAAGTATATTTAACTGAAGAAGGACACAGAAAGCTAAAAGAAGAACTTGAACAGCTTGTTAGTGTTGAAAGACCCTCCATCTCGAAACAAATTGCAGAAGCAAGAGATAAAGGTGATTTATCTGAGAATGCAGAATATGATGCAGCAAAGAATGCCCAAGGAATGTTAGAATTGAAAATAGCAAAACTGCAAGATAAATTGCAAAACGCACGTATTATTGATGAATCTAAGTTGGATGATTCAAAAGTAGGGATTTTAACAATAGTTGAAATAATGAATCTTAAGAATAAAGCAAAAATGAAATATTCTATAGTGCCAGAATCAGAGGCTGAC
>CAZJZP010000026.1:10384-14664 GCA_964550505.1 uncultured Prolixibacteraceae bacterium
GAATATTCGAAAATTGGGATGTCTCTATATAAGGCAGCAGCCATTGCAACTCCTTGTGCACGACCAAGTTTCAGCATGGATTGTACGTTCTTCCCGTAAAAAGGATCTTCTAGCGCACATTCGTCTGGATTATACTGATCTATCAAAGAAAGCGTTGTTTCAAAAATCTTTCTTAATTTTAGTGCATGATTTTCATATTTAGAAAGTTTTAAAATGTCTAACACAATTAAGGAAATATTTTTGTCTAAACACTTGATTATCCCGTATCCCATGATATTGGTTCCAGGATCAATACCTAATATTACTCTTTCTTTTTTTTCCATAAAAAAATCAAATGTTTACTAAGACAAAAATATATAAATCACTCGACTTTATTATAAAAGCAATCATTTTATTTTTTGCTTACTACTTTATTTATGATGCTATTTTTAAACAAAATAAACTTAAAAACATTTTTTCTACCCTTCAAGAAGGGCTTAGCACAATGTCAATTTGGTTTTTGATTTTAGCACTTATACTTGTTTTTGTTAACTGGACAATCGAAACAAAGAAATGGAGGATGTTGATTATTAAAATTGAGCAAATTTCTTTTTTTAAAGCTTTCCAAGCTGTTTTAGCAGGATTAACGATTAGCATCTTTACACCAAATAGAATTGGAGAATTTTTCGGAAGAGCCTTTATCCTTCGTAAACGCAATATTCCTGCAGGAATTATGCTTACGATAATATCAAGCTTTAGTCAGCTTCTAATTACCCTTACTATGGGAACAATAGCTTTGTTCTATTTTATACAAACACAAGATGTTTCTAAATATCTTAATCCACAACAAGCTTGGATTATACAGCTTTTTGCTTTTATCTTATTGCTTTTGTTTTTTATTTTGTTTTTCAATGTATCTAAATTGGTTTTTTTGTCAACAAAAATAAAAAACAGAAAAATTGCAGCCTTTTTTAAAGTCTTACAATGGTATTCTCGGAAAGAGCTAGCAATCTTGTTGTTATGGAGCTTTTCGCGCTATTTGGTGTTTTCATTCCAATTTTATTTATTGTTTTTATTCTTTGGTTTTAATCCGGGCATCTTTGTTTCCCTTATTCTAACGTCTTTGATTTATTACATTGTTGCTGCAATTCCTAGTATAGCATTAGCAGAAATTGGAATCAGAGGTTCTGTCTCTATTTTTGTTTTTGGTTTATATTTTTCAAGCAGTTTTGATAAAGACATGGCAACAATTATTTTGAGTGCATCCAGCTTAATTTGGCTCATTAATTTGATTATTCCAGCTATATTTGGCAGTATTTCTTTATTAAGAATAAAGTATATTAAATGATGACTTTTTTCTACATAGCAGCTGTAATTTTGTTATCAGCCTATTGTTTTATGTTGCTTTTGGCACTCATCCCATTATTATTACCAAAAAAGGATAGCATGAAGCTAATTCAACAAAAACAGTCATTTGTTAGTGTTATTGTTGCTGCAAGAAATGAAGAGAAAAATATACTTGCTTTACTGGAAAGCTTATCTTTACAGAATCTTCCCAAAGAGAACTATGAAATTATTATTGTAAGTGATAATTCTAAGGATAACACCCTTTTTCTTCTTGAAGAATATAAAGAAAAAAATCTGGAAACAAACATTAGCTTTTATGCTATCGAAAACCAAACTCCATCCAAGAAAGTAGCTTTAGAATATGCAGTTGAAAAAGCCAAAGGAGAAATTTTAATTTTCACAGATGCTGATTGTATAGTTGACGAAAATTGGATTTTGTCTTATGTTTCTTTATTTCAAGATAAAAAACTTCAATTTGCCACAGGGAAAATCAATTTATATGGTAAAAAAAGCCTTTTGCATGCCTTTCAACAAATGGAGTGGTCGGCATTAATGGCAATCACTGCATCTTCTGCTTATTATTCATTTCCTCTTATGGCAAATGGAGCAAATATGGCTATCAGAAGACAGGCTTTTCTTGATATCAATCCTTATGAAAGTAATAAGGACATAGCTTCTGGAGACGATATGTTTTTGTTAGCTGCAGTGAAAAAGCGATTTGGAGCCAAAGCGATTTGCTTTAGCAGAAATTCTCAACTTACAACAGCAGCAGCAGATAATTTCTTGTCTTTTATAACACAACGCATTCGCTGGGCGAAAAAAAACTATTTTTCTCTTTCAACAGCTTTGTTAGCAGCTGTTTTTGTCTTATTAAGTCAAATGGCTGCTATTTTTTTGCTGCTCACGATAGTTCTTGATTTTTATTTTCTTCAATGGAGTCTTTTCTTATTAATGGCTAAATTCTTTTTAGAATTTTCTTTGATTCTTTGCTATAAAAGAAGTATAACTTTGCTGTATTTCCCCCTTCTAGCTGTTATTTATCCCTTTTATGTTTGTTTTGTTGCTTTTGCTTCGCCTTTTATTCGGGTTAGATGGAAATCAAATACAACCAAAGCTTAAGAAAGGATGGCTTCGGCAAATTTCATATCGGAAGGATAGGTTATTTTGATATTGTCTTCTTCTCCTTGGATTAAATGAATGGGTTTCCCGAGCTTTTCTAGCACAGAGGCGTCATCTGTGAAAGATGTGGAGTAAGCTTGCCTATACGCTTCAATAATGCTTTCAGACTTAAAACATTGAGGAGTTTGAATAATTCTGAAGTCTTCTCTTTTCACCGCATTGCTTAAGGCTCCGTCAAGTTGTCGTAATGAATCTTTTACAGCTATAGCGGGAATAGCGTTTGTGTGTTTTTCAGCATGATTAAAGCATCTTTTAATCAAATCAATACTTAGCAAAGGTCTTGCAGCATCGTGAATAGCAATAATGCCATTGTTTTTAACGAGAGAAAGTCCGTTTTTAACGGAGTGAAAACGCTCTGGTCCTCCTTCTGTAATTTGATGTGGAATCACAATATTTTCTTGCTTGCAATACATTTCCCATTTAGGAATTTCATTTTTACCCAAAACAAGAATTATTCTTATTCCAGAGATAGCTTGATAGAATTTTTCCAATGAATAGCTAAGGATTGCTTTGCCGTTAAGCCTTAAAAAATGTTTGGGAATATCGTTTTGCATACGATTTCCTTTTCCACCGGCCAGAATAATTGCATAATAATTCATAGCCAAATATACAAAAAGCTACACAATTAGCATTGCATCACCATAGGTGAAAAATTTATATTCTTCTTTAACTGCTTCTTTGTATGCTTTCATCAGGAAGTCGTAGCCAGCAAAAGCAGCAACCATCATCATAAGAGTTGATTGTGGCAAATGAAAATTAGAAATCATGCTATTTGCTATATTGAATTCGTAAGGTGGGAAGATAAATTTATTTGTCCACCCAGAGAAAGGCTTGAGTTTTCCGGAGATAGCTACAGATGACTCAATTGTACGCATTGTTGTTGTGCCAACAGCGCAAATATTTTTTTTATTATCTTTCGTTTTATTAACTTTCTTTGCTGTTTCCTCACCGATAAAAATCTCCTCCGAATCAATTTTATGTTTCGTTAAATCTTCCACATCAATGCTTCTAAAGTTTCCCAATCCTGCGTGTAGCGTAACATAAGTGAAATCAATTCCCTTAATTTCCATGCGTTTCATTAGTTGTTTGCTAAAATGCATTCCAGCAGTTGGTGCTGCGACAGCTCCTTCTTTTGCAGCATAAATAGTTTGATAACGTTCAGCATCTTGTTTGTCGCTCATGGGACGAACAATTTTAGGTAAGGGAGTTTGTCCTAAGGATTGAATAGTCTTTTTCAAATCCTTATATTCTCCGTCGTATAGAAACTTGATTGTTCTGCCTCTGGAAGTCGTGTTGTCAATTACCTCCGCAACCAACTCATCGTTATCTCCAAAGAATAATTTGTTTCCAATACGAATTTTACGGGCAGGGTCAACAAGAACATCCCATAGTTTATCTTCTTTGTTTAGTTCACGAAGAAGAAAAACTTCAATATTAGCTCCTGTTTTTTCCTTTTTGCCGTATAATCTAGCTGGAAAAACCTTGGTGTCGTTCATGATAAACAAATCACCATCATCAAAATAATCGAGAATATCTTTAAAGCTTTTGTGAAGTATGCTTTGGTCTTTTCTGTTTAAAACCATCAAACGAGATTCATCTCTGTTTTCTGGTGGATATTTTGCAATAAGTTCTTGTGGTAAATTAAATCTAAAATCCGATAGTTTCATATTTTTTATCTATTGTCCCTTGTTAAGTTTGTGAGGATTGCAAAAATAATACAATCAAATGCCCATGTCAAGACTTATACGAAATATTAATAAAAAAGTTTATTGTTT
>CAZJZP010000027.1:0-14639 GCA_964550505.1 uncultured Prolixibacteraceae bacterium
CAAAACCTGCTGCTGTTGTTGCGTTTGTTAAAAATGTTGCTTGTCCAACACGCATTACCACTCTGGATAAAGCCTTTATTTTGTTTCCATGGTGTTGGTATTCCTGGTGGTATTTGTTTAAAAGAAAAATGCAATTTTCTACCCCAATCACGATTAACAGCGGGGGAAGAATTCCTGTAACAACAGTAATCTGATAACCAAATAAAACGAGTGTTCCTAAAGACCAAACCACTCCTATTCCAACAATAACCAAAGGGAAAAAGACCGCTTTAAACGAACGGAAAAAGATAAATAAGAAAATGGCGGCAACAATTAAAGCCAAAAAGACAAACTTAATAATTTCCTCTTCAATTTTTTGCGACGTAACCGTACGAATATAGGGTAATCCGGAATAATGAACATCAATATTATGCTTTTCAGAAAAGGATTCAAAGGGTTGTTTTAATTGTTCTAATAATACATTTCTGTTTTTGGTATTTAGCTTATCTTTCTCAATCCAAATCAACATCATATTTACTCCAGTCGAGGAGTTAAACAAAAACTCGTCATAAAATTGCAGGGAATGTACTACTGCTAAAAGACTGTCCAATTCTTGCTGTGTATCGGGACAATCGCTCATCACTGGAAGAATTTCAAACTGTTTTAAGCTATCGTTTCTATGTAAATTAAAAACATTAGCATGTGAAAAAACCTCCTTAATACCATCAACCTTGTTCTTAAGCAATAAGGTTAAATTATACCAATCTTTAAAAACCTCAACATCATTAAATCTCTCATCCTGAATACCAACAAAAAAGATGCTTCCATCTTCTTCAAACATGGATCTGAATTGATTTAAATCTTGAAAAGCCGGATCAGACTGCGGAAGCATTTGCGCGTATTCATAAGAAATCTCAACCTTTAATGCCTGATAACCCATTAAAGCAGTTAAAATAAAAATAATGGTAAGGTTTACCATTCTGTTTCGTAAAATTTGCCTAACTAACCACTGCCACATATGCGAAAATTTAAGCAGCGAAAATAAACAATATTCAGCTATTGAAAAAATAAATCCCGTCTTTGATTACCTACTTCATCATTTTTTGTATTTTTGGCTTCAATTTTGTAACAGCTATTTTAACTAATATATAACAAACAAAACAATGAAAAAACTATTATTTATATTTCTAGGACTTACAATTCTGCTTTCTTCTTGTACTTCTTCAAAAAAGTATTTTGAAAGAGGAATGTATGATATGGCGATTAACAAGTCAACGAAAAAACTGATAAAAAAGCCAACAAAAGAAAAAGAAATCATGGTGCTGAACGACGCTTATCGTCTGGCAAACCAAAAGGACAAGGAAAGAATAGACTATCTCAGAGCTACCGGTGAACCTGATGTGTGGGAAGAAATTTTTGCCATCTACAATAATATGAAAAACCGTCAAAACAGAGTGAGTGTTCTACCTTCGATGGTTT
This sequence comes from uncultured Prolixibacteraceae bacterium, assembly GCA_964550505.1. Taxonomy (GTDB): domain Bacteria; phylum Bacteroidota; class Bacteroidia; order Bacteroidales; family CAZJZP01; genus CAZJZP01. The sequence continues at coordinate 1,459 of CAZJZP010000027.1, forward strand.
TAACAGCAATAAATTATAAATACGTCAATTACGATCAAGAAATTATTGAAGCCAAAAAAAGAGCGGCGGAATATTTTTATGCTAATGCCAAACGTTTATTGGAACAAAACGACAGACTTGCAGCAAGACAAGCATACCACGAATTAATGAAAGTAAAGTCGTATTACGCTAATTTTCGAGATACCGATGAATTATTGGGAAAAGCACTTTTCCTTGGTACAAGCAATGTGTTGTTTTCCATGAAAAACAATACAGGACTTATGATTCAAGAGGATTTTGAAAAAGAAATTTTAAAAATCAGCGTGGAAGATTTAAGTGGATTATTTATTAATTATGACACTAAAGTCGTGGAAGGCTTGTATTACGATTATACAATTGTTCTTAATTTAAAAATTATTGATGTTTCTCCTGAGCAAGTAAAAGAAGTGCATTACACTGATACCAAAGAGGTGGAAGGCTGGGAATACAAACTTGATGACAAAGGCAATGTAATGAAAGATAGCCTTGGAAATGATATCAAAGTTACCGTCATTAACACCATATCATGTAATGTGATAGAATCGCAACAACACAAAGCTTGTATTATTTCTGGAACATTAGATTATTGGGACAATAGAACAAAACAAATCATTAAAACGGATCCAATTACTGCTGAAAACTTTTTCAATAATTATTGGGCTGTTGCACACGGGAATTTTGATGCCTTGAGTGAAGAAACAAAACGCAAAATGAAAAACAAGGCTATGCCTTTTCCTCCTGACGAAATAATGATACTTAATACGGCTTCTACCTTAAAAGAAATGACAAAGGATATTATTTACAGAAACCGACATATCATTAAGTAAGAATTAATGTATATTAAACCCAAAAAACACTTAGGTCAGCATTTTCTAGCTGACCTAAATATTGCCCACAAAATTGTTGATGCATTTCATACAGAATTAGGAGATTTAACTGCTTTAGAAATAGGACCAGGGAAAGGCGTTTTAAGCAACTTACTTCTGGAGAAAAGCATCCCCCTGACTGTTGCCGAGGTTGATCGCGAATGCGTTGCCTTTTTAAAAGAAGAATTTCCTCAGCTTACAATTTATCATCAAGATTTTCTTAAAATGGACATTCATAGCCTTTTTGAGAAAGAAATTGCTGTGATTGGAAATTTTCCTTATAATATTTCTAGCCAAATACTTTTCAAGGTAATTAAAAACAAAGAGCAAATTCCCTTAATGCTTGGAATGTTTCAAAAGGAAGTAGCTGAAAGGATTTCCGCAAAGCACGGCAACAAAACTTACGGCATTCTTAGTGTACTTACACAAGCTTATTATGATGTCGAATATCTGTTTACGGTGAGTGAAAACGTCTTTGTTCCTCCTCCCAAGGTTAAGTCAGCTGTAATTAAAATTAAGCGAAAGGAAAACAACTCTGCTGCAAACTCAATCCCGCAAGCTTTTTTTATTGATATGGTAAAAACTGCCTTTAACCAAAGAAGAAAAACCCTCCGAAATGCTTTACGAAAATATTATATTGAAGAAACGAAAAACTTCTACTTCTGGGATAAACGTGCAGAACAACTCAGCGTCGAGGAAATGCTTGAAATGGCAAAAGTATTAGAGCCATTTTGCAACAATCAAACTCATTAGAAGCATTATAATAACAGCAATTGCAATGATAATAACATAAGGCATAATACCACTAAGCAAAGGATTCTTTTTCTTTTTATTTTTCACATACAATTTTCTGGATGTACTTTGAATCTTTATGTATTGCGGCGAAATACCATAAGCATTTAGATACCATTCTTCCTCCTTAATAGGCTGTTCTTTTAAGTTTTTATCGGCTAAGACTTCCAATAATTTTGCAGTAAATAATCGTATTCCATCTCTGTTTGCTGAGATTTCTGTTTGATTTACCGTTTTTTTACCGTATTCCAAAGAGAAAAAAGCTTGTTCTTCCTTTGCTTCTTCTCTAAGCTTATTAATAATTGCTTCGTATTCTTCTTGCATAAGCTAAGTATTAGGATTTTAATTCCTTCGTTTTTTGTTTTTTATCTCGCGGTCATTCTCATTTTTATACCAAAAAAATAGCTCATGTTGCTTTTTTCGTGCTTCCTGTGATTTTGCAACATAAAGAGGCTTTAGTGTTTGCAAATCCAAGCCGGTATAATACATCACAGTGGAAGCCGTCATTGGACTTGGAGTAAAAGCCTGAACCTGCGTTGGTTTAATGCCAATCTTTTTCATCTTCTTTTGTAAGGCAAGCATATCTTCTTTACTACAATTCGGATGTGCTGAAATCAAATATGGAATTAGCTGATAATTTGTTTTCTCTCTTTGATTTAATGATTCAAATGCCTTTTGAAGTGAAATAAAAAGATGAAAATCAGGCTTTCTCATGGTTTTTAAAACTTTTTCTTCCGTATGCTCAGGTGCGACCTTCAATCTTCCAGAAACATGGTATTTTATCAATGTTTCAAAATACGCTTTATGCTCGTTTTTACTGCTTATTAAACTTCCTTCTTCCATAAACAAATCATAGCGTATTCCGCTTCCAATACTGAGCTTTTTAAGGTTTTTTTCCTGCCTAATTTTTTGGTACAAAGATAAAATTGCGCTGTGGTTATGATTTAGATTACTACAACGCTTTGGCCATAAGCACGAAATCCTTTTACATTCTTCGCATTTTTTATCATCGAAGCCTTTCATTCCATACATATTTGCCGTAGGACCTCCAACATCAGTTATATGTCCACTAAAATCCGGCATTTTTGTAATCTTTTCAACTTCTTTCATGATAGAATCTTGCGAACGACTACTGATTTCTTTTCCTTGGTGAGCAGAAATAGCGCAAAATGCACAAGACCCAAAGCAACCTCTATGACTGGTAACAGAATGCCTTATCATTTGATAAGCAGGTATTTCTCCCCGTTTTTTATACTTTGGATGTGGCAATCGTGTAAAAGCTAAATTATAAATACCATCCATTTCCTTTTCTGTCAATAATGGATTTGGGGGATTTACTACAACTACTTTATCCTTGTGCTGTTGGACAATTCGTGCAGAAGCTCGCTTAACCGATTCTTTTTCAATTCTTATATAATTCTTTGCAAATAAGAGTTTGTCTTTTTCACATTCCTGATGGGAATACAACTTAACAAAATCGTTATTGTAAGTGCTTTTTACCTCATCAAAACTGTCAAACAAAACAGCTGTTTGGGGAATGCTTTTCAATTCTTTGGGCTTTTTGCCTGCTTGTAATTGCTGACATATCTCCACTATTGCTTTTTCTCCCATTCCATAAACCAAAAACTCGGCAGCCGTATCAAAAAGAATGGAGGGAAAAAGTTTATCTTCCCAATAATCATAATGTGTAAGTCTTCGCATAGAAGCTTCTATTCCTCCAATAACAAGAGGCACATCTGGAAATATGTTTTTAAGTATTTGGCTATAAACAGTTAATGCTCTATCCGGTCGAAAGCCGCTTTTTGCTCCGGGAGTATAGGCATCGTCTGAACGAAGTCGTTTGTTTGCAGTATAATGATTTATCATGGAATCCATTGACCCTGCGGTGGCGGCAAAACAAAGCCTGGGTTTCCCCATTTTTTTAAAATCCCGCAAATCGTCTTTCCAATTTGGCTGTGCTACAATAGCGACCTTAAAAGAGTGGGCTTCTAATACTCTGGCAATAATAGCGGTTCCAAAAGAAGGATGATCAACGTAAGCGTCACCACTAAAAAGTATAACGTCTGCTTGCTCCCATCCAAGCGTTTGCATTTCTTTCAATGTCGTCGGTTGCCAAGAGCTTAAAGGAAGTGTTTTCGTTGTCATTTTTTTATTTATGGACTATGGACTTATAGCCTTTTTTATTTCTTTCCCCAATCTTCGAAATGCACAAGATTTTCATCATAGCGCTTCTCTGCAGGAAGTTCTTCCGCAGGATAGCCGATAGGGAAAATTGCAAAAGGAGAGATTTCTTGCGGAATATTTATTATCTCTCTAATTCCATCAATTCTTGGTTTCACACTCCAAAGAGCAATCCAAACACTCCCTAATCCCAATTCATGGGCAGCGAGATAAATGTTTTGAGCAGCACAAGAGCAATCTTGCGGATAGAAACCCGGGAAGCCTTCCTTTTTTTCATCTCCACAAACAAGAATTGCCAATGGAGCTTGTTTAAACATCGGATTTCCTTCGTCAATTTTATCCGCTATTTGGTGGAGTTTTTCTTTATCTTGAATAACAACAAAATGCCAGGGTCTTCCATCTCCTGCGCTTGGAGCATTCATCGCTGCTGCCAATATTGTTTTAATATCCTTGTCAGAAATTTTTTGATTAGTATATTTTCTGATGCTTCTTCTACTCATTATAGCGTCTATCGTATTCATAATCTTTCTTTTTTATTGCAAAGTACGTAAGTTTTTTTTAAAAGAACAATGCCTTTTTGCTTTATATGCTTTTATCGGTATATCCTTCTTTACCCAATAAAATGAACATGTTTTCCTTGTATGCTTCCACTCCCGGTTGATCAAAAGGATTAATACCATTTGCATAAGCACCAACAGCACAAGCAAGTTCAAAGAAAAAAATCAGTTGTCCCAAATAATAAGCATTAATCTTGGGAATAGACAATTGGATAAGCGGCATATTTCTGCTTTTATGTGCTAATGCCGTTGCTTGAAGTGCTTTGTTATTGATTTCATGCAGGCTTTTTCCTTTCAGATAATTTAATTTATCAAGATTATCCTCGTCTTCCGGAACACAAAGTGTTTTTTCTTTGTTTTCTATAAGAATAAGACTTTCAAAAAGGCAAGGACTTCCCTGTTGAACAAACTGTCCTAAAGAATGTAAATCTGTTGAATAAACTGCTGAAGCGGGAAATAATCCTTTGTTTTCTTTACCGTCACTTTCTCCGAACAATTGTTTCCACCATTCCATAAAGTAAAATAGCTGCGGTTCAAACACACATAATAATTCTACCGAATAGTTATTATCGTATAAATAGTTGCGAATAGCTGCATAATACAATGCTGGATTTTCTTCTAAACTATCAGCAGTATAGAGGCGTTTTTTCATTTCAGCTGCTCCGTGAAGCAAGGCTTCAATATCAATCCCAGCAGCAGCAATGGGCAAAAGTCCTACAGGACTTAAAACCGAGTAACGACCGCCTACATCGTCAGGAATAATAAAGCTTTTATAGGATTCTTTATCAGCTAATTGTTTTAAAGAGCCCTTTTCTTTGTCGGTAATAGCTATAATTCGTTGTTTTATATCGTTAGGGAAACGTTCTTGCATTTGCTTTTTAATTAAACGAAATGCAATAGCTGGCTCTGTAGTTGTTCCTGACTTAGAAATAACAATACAGGCATAATCTTTATCTTTTAGATAATTTAGTAAATAAGAGTGGTAGTCTTCTCCAATGTGATGTCCGGCAAAAAGAATTTCTGGTGTTTTTGCTTTTTTCTCGTTGCTCTCATAAAGAAAAGCTTCAATAATCGCTTTTGATCCTAAATAAGATCCGCCTATCCCAATAACAACAACGACTTCTTTCGTTGACAAAAAAGCTGCTTGTTGTTTGATTTCTTGAAATTCTTTGGTGTTTGATTTTTCTGGTAAATCTAACCAACCACAGAAATCATTTCCTGCTCCAGTTTTATTTATTAATTGTTTTTTGGCCTGAAGATATATTTCCTGGTTTTTTAAAATTGCTTCTTTAGGAATTTGGTTATGGACAAATGCTGTGTTTAATTTTATCGTCATAGTTTTGCAATTTTGAATGGTAAAAATACAATTTTAATGTGTGTTTTTCCTTTTTTTAACCATAAAAAATACAGAAATCTTCTCTCTTCATTTTAGTTTTAATAAAAATACGTATTTTTATGCTTTCTTTACATTGATTATGAAACTACGAAGACCGAATTTTACTTTTTTCATCATTAGTATTTCAGCAGTAGCGCTAATAGGTTTAACTGCTATTCAGTTTTTCTGGATATCACAATCTGTGATTTCAAGGCAAGAAATTTTCTCCAGAAATGTTGAAGAAGTGCTCTCTTCAACGGTTTATCATATTGAAAAATTTGAAATCGCAGAAAAGCTGGAATCTACTATAAAGGATTACGAATCAGGCTCAGAACTTTTTGCAATGGTTGACTCCATTAATCGTGTGTTTATTAAAGAATTACAATATTTGTCGGGAGATACAGTCGTTCCAGACAGCGTGGTAGAACAAATGATTCAAAGTATCCGACAGGAAATATCTACCAGTACCTACGGCAGAGGAATTAACACAGAAGACTCTGTTTTTTACAATATCATTAAAGAATATGTTGATAGTGTAAACACACCTATTGCATTAGAAAACGATAGTCTTAGCCCTGAAATCATAGCAGAACAAGAACGATTTGATAGTATTCGCCAATTAAAAATTGATAGTATTCGCAATGAATTTGATCGTTTGGTTAAAAGAACGATTATTGTTAGTGAAGTTTTTCAAAACATCTTTAATTTTAGCCATTATCAATCGGTAGAAGAAAGAATTAATGAAGAATTCTTGGACCAACAATTAAAGAAAGGGCTTGAAAACAAAGGAATTGATTTGGATTTTGAATACGGAATACTTGTTGCGGACAGAGATGAGGTTGTTTTACAAAAAACAGGAAAATACGAACTTAAACTTAGAGAAGAAGGCTACTCAATTTTAATGTACCCCAGCGATCCTTTTATGGGTTCAGAGTATCTATTAATTTATTTTCCAAATCAGAAACAATATATTATTCAACAAATGTGGGGTACTTTGCTTGTTTCTATTATTCTTTTTGTTGCCATTATTTACTCTTTTATATATATTGTCGCTTCTATTCTTCGACAGCGGAAAATAGCTGAATTAAAAGACGATTTTGTCAACAATATGACACATGAGTTTAAAACGCCAATTTCTACTATTGCTTTGGCTTGTGAAGCATTAAAAGACAGGGATTTAAGCGCATCTAAAGAAATGCTTTCTTCTTATGTTGACATCATTGCAAGAGAGAACAAACGCCTGGAATCAATGTCTGAGAAAGTTTTGCAATCAGCTTTAATGGAAAAAGACTTGTTTAAAATCAACAAGGAAAAAACGAATATTCATGAGCTTATTCAAGAAGAAATATCAAATATTCAATTAAATATACAACAAAAAAACGGAGTGTTGAGCAGTGAACTTAAAGCAAAGGAGTTTTTTGTAGATGGAGACCGAGTACATCTTTCCAATTTATTCCATAATTTATTTGATAATGCTATTAAGTATTCCAAAAAAACACCCAAAATAAAAATCTCTACTAAAAATCTTGATGAAAACACAATCTGTATTCGAATTAAAGACAATGGAATAGGAATAAGTAAAAGCAATCAGAAAAAAATATTTACCAAATTATATCGAGTGCCGACAGGGAATGTACATAATGTAAAAGGCTTTGGTCTTGGCTTAAGTTATGTGAAAATTATTACTGAAAAACATAACGGTACAATAAAATTAGAAAGTGAATTAAGAAAAGGAAGTTCTTTTTTTATAACTTTACCAATTATTAAATCCAAAACTAATGAATAAAAAAATAAAAATACTCCTTGCTGAAGACGATCCAAGTCTTGGTACAATTTTAAAAACCTATTTAGAAGCAAAAAACTATCAGGTTTCATTGTGTGAAAATGGGAAAATCGCTTACGAGGTTTTTGTACTAGAGAAAAGCTTTGATTTTTGCATACTTGATGTTATGATGCCGGAAATGAGTGGTTTTGAATTAGCAGAGAAAATTCGAAAAATCGACTCAAAAATCCCTATACTATTCTTAACAGCAAAAGCAATGCAACAAGATATACTAGAAGGCTTTAACGTTGGCGCAGACGATTACTTGACCAAGCCTTTTAGCATGGAAGAACTCATTGTTAGAATGGAAGCAATTCTAAGACGAAGTAATACAGGAAATTCCTACACTAAAGAAGAAGAAGTTTATCAAATAGGGAAATTTAGCTTTAACTACACCCTTCAAACATTGCGCCTACAAAAAAAGGAACAAAAATTAACCTCCAAAGAAGCTGCTTTACTTAAGTTGTTTTGTGAAAACAGAAATAAAATTTTAGACAGAAGTACTGCCTTAAATTATATCTGGAATAATGACTCTTATTTTAATGCTAGAAGTATGGATGTATATATTTCAAAATTGCGAAAATATCTTAAAGAAGACAAAAGCATAGAGCTAATGAATGTTCACGGCGTGGGTTTTAAAATGGTAGAAAAACAATAGCTTTATAAGCTTGAATTTAAGATTTTTCCTGAATTTAGGAGTTTTTCAATGCTTTTCAAGTACAAAACATTCTCTTTAATATCTTTTAAATAAATATGGTTGTGTAAATCGCTTCCCAAAAATTCTATCATATTGTTTTTAGCAAAGTTTTCTGCTAGCCTTTTTACAGGAAAGCCATAATACCCTGATAATGAAGACATGTTAAGTTGAAAATAGATTTCCTTGTCTTTAAGAAGTATAAATTTGTCAAAATCATTTAACCAATAGAGATAACGCTCGGGATGTGCTAAAATAATAGAATATCCTCGGTACTGTAGTTCAAAAAGTATTTCGTTAAGTTTTGGAAACGGCTGGAAACAAGACAGTTCAACTAAAATATATTTTTTATCTCCAAAACTCATTAATTCATCCTTTTCCATCATTTTTTCAAAGGATTCATCAATCAAATATTCCGCCGTTGCATCTATTTCAATAGGAATATTTTCCTTTTCAACAGCTTCACGAAGATTTTTCAATCCAGCTTCAATAATTTCTTTGTTGTTAGGATAAAAATCCATCATAATATGTGGACTTGTAATCAGCTTTTCATATCCAAACAACTGCATTTCTTTAATCAAACTAATGGACTCCTCCATTGTTCTTGAACCATCGTCAATACCAGGGATAAGGTGCGAATGCATATCTACTCTAAGCTCTTTCAAGCTAAGAGCATCTTTAAGTCTTTTAGAAGAAAATATTTTACTTAAAGGATTCATTCTTGTTTTTGATACTGTTCTTTGTAGTATTTTTGGTAGTCTCCTGATGTAACATTATCAAGCCATTTTTTATTATTCAAATACCAATCAACGGTTTTTTCTATTCCTTCTTCAAATTGAAGAGAAGGCGCCCAGCCTAATTCGTTTTTAACTTTTGAAGCATCAATGGCATATCGCATATCGTGTCCTGCTCTATCCTGAACAAAGCTAATCAATTCGGCAGATTCTCCTTCTCGTCGATTAAGTTTTTTATCCATTACCTTACAAAGCACACGAATTAAATCAATGTTTTTCCACTCATTATTTCCGCCGATATTGTATGTCTCTCCTATTTTTCCTTTATGAAAAACGCTATCAATAGCTGCAGCATGATCTTCTACATAAAGCCAATCGCGAATATTTTCGCCTTTACCATAAACCGGTAATGGTTTTTTGTTTAAAATATTATTGATAAAGAGTGGAATTAATTTTTCAGGGAATTGATTTGGTCCGTAATTATTTGAGCAATTTGTAATAAGAACAGGCAATTTAAAAGTATGATAATAAGCTCTTACCAAATGGTCAGAGCTTGCTTTTGAAGCGGAATAGGGACTTCTTGGGTCGTAAGAAGTTTCTTCCACAAAAAATCCAGTTTCCCCTAGCGAACCATACACCTCGTCTGTGGATACATGGAAAAAGCGCTTTTCACTGAAATCTTCTTTCCAAATTTGCCTAGCTGCATTAAGAAGATTAACAGTCCCTACAATATTTGTGAAAACAAAAGCATTGGGATTAGAAATAGAACGATCAACATGCGATTCTGCCGCCAAATGAATAACTGCTGTAAATCTATGTTTTTCGAAAAGTGCAAAAATTTCTTTTTCGTTTACAATGTCTGCTTTAATAAATTGATAATTTTCTGCCTTTTCTACATCTTTTAGGTTTTCCAAATTACCAGCATAGGTTAAGCTATCCAAATTAAATATCTCATAATCCGGATATTTTTGCACAAATCTTCTTACCAAATGTGAGCCAATAAAACCTGCTCCGCCTGTAATTAATATTTTATGCTTCATGCTTGCTTTTTTTGATTTCTATTATAAAAACTAAAAGTATTAGTATTTATTGTTCATCTTTTTTACTCAGGTTTTTCTCCCATTCCCATGCTGTCAAAAGCATTTCGTCTAAATCTTTTTCTGCTTTCCATCCTAGTTCGGAGTTAGCGTATGAAGTATCTGCCCAAATTTTTTCAATGTCTCCTTTTCGTCTGGGAGCAAACTGATAATTCAGTTTTTGTCCAGATACTTTTTCAAAAGATTGCACAGCATCCAAAACAGTGTATCCCTTTCCTGTTCCAAGGTTAAATACTTCAAAATTTGTTTTGTTTTTTTTCTGCAACAAGCGTTCAATAGCAACGATATGTGCTTTTGCTAAATCAACTACGTGAATATAATCTCTGATTGCTGTACCGTCTTTAGTGTTATAATCTTTTCCATAAATGCTAAGACATTCCCGTTTGCCAATAGCTGTTTGTGTTATGTATGGAATTAAATTATTAGGAATTCCGATGGGAAGTTCTCCAATCTTCGCAGATTCATGTGCGCCAATAGGATTAAAATAACGCAAAGAAATGGATTGAAAAGCAGTTGCTACACAAGCATCCTGAATCATTTCTTCACATATCTGTTTGGTATTTCCATAGGGATTTTCCGCTTTTTGAACTGGAGTATCTTCTTTAACTGGTAAACTTTCGGGTTGACCATATACGGTACAAGAAGAAGAAAAAACAAGGTGTTTAATCAGGTGTTTTTCCATGTTTTGTAAGATATTTACCATGGAAAACAAGTTGTTTCTGTAATACTTTAACGGGAGTTCAACAGACTCATTAACAGCTTTATGCGCCGCAAAATGGATGATAGCATCTATGCCTTTTTGTTTTTCAAAAAAAGCTTTGCAAGCTTGTTCATCCGCCAAATCCACCTTTTCAAAAACAGGCTTTTTTTGGGTTATTTCTTCAATGGCAGGAAGAACTTCTACGGAAGAAGTAGATAAGTTATCGGCAATAATTACCTCATATCCTTGTTGCAATAATTCAACAACGGTATGGGAACCGATATAACCCATTCCTCCGCTTAGCAATATTTTTGCTTTTGCCATATTATAAACTCCAGTAAGTAATGTCTTTTATTTTCTTTCGGTATAAACCTTTTACATCTACCAAGATTCCTTTTTCGTTCAGCATTTGCTTAAAATCGTCTTCTTTTAAGTGCAGGTATTCTTTATGAGAGACTGCAACAATAACAGCGTCATATAAGCCTTCGGGCTTATCGGTCAAAGAAAAGGAGTACTCTTCAGACACTTCCTTAGCAACTGCATTTGGGTCAACCACATCAACTTGTACTCCGTAAGAAATTAGTTCTGTAATAACATCCACTACTTTAGAATTTCTAATATCAGAAACATCTTCTTTAAAGGTCATTCCCATTACTAAAACCCTGGAATGTCTGATATTTTTTTCTGCTGCTATCAGTTTTTTCACTGTTTGCTTAGCCACATAAAATCCCATAGTGTCGTTGACAAAACGACCTGACTTGATGATTTGTGGATGATAACGATATTCTTGAGCTTTAAAAGCAAGATAGTAAGGATCAACGCCAATACAATGTCCTCCAACAAGACCTGGGAAGAACTTTAAAAAATTCCATTTTGTTCCTGCTGCCTCTAAAACGTCAAAAGTATTGATATTCATCCTGTTAAAGATGATAGATAATTCGTTTATCAAGGCAATATTTACATCGCGTTGTGTGTTTTCAATAATTTTTGCTGCTTCTGCAACCTTCATATTAGGAGCTCTGTGTACTCCGGCTTTGATAACAAGCTCATAGGTTTTTGCTATTTCTTCCAAGGATTCCTCACAAGAACCAGACACAATTTTTATGGTATTTGTCAAAGTATGCACTTTGTCGCCCGGATTAATTCTTTCAGGAGAATAGCCCACTTTAAAATCTTGCTGGTATTTTAAGCCTGAAAATTTTTCTAATACGGGAATACAATCTTCTTCTGTTGCTCCGGGATAAACAGTTGATTCATACACCACATAATCTCCTTTTTTCAAAACCTTTCCAATAGTTTCAGAAGCTTTAATCACTGGTGTTAAATCAGGAAGATTGTGTTTATCAATCGGTGTTGGAACAGCTATAATATGAAAATTTGCTTTTTTTAAGTCTTCAAGATTAGCAGTGAATGCTATATCACAATTCTCAAAATCTTCTGCGGACAATTCATTACTTGGGTCTATTCCCTTTTTCATAAGTTCAACCCTGTCTTCTTTAATATCAAAACCTATCACTTTTATTTGCTTAGCAAACTCAAGTGCAATAGGCAAGCCAACATAACCCAAACCAATAACGGATAAGCTGGTTTTTTTACTCAATAAATCTTCGTAAATACTCATTTTTTATTTTATTTTTTTTATAAAAGGGTGATATTCATTCGTTAACGCTTGTGTTTTTGCGTTTCTTATTTCATAAACAGTATTAATACTATTTTTAGCGGCATCCAATCCATAGCCTTTTCCTTTAAGAATTTCCTGATAAGTTACGGTATGCAAATCCGTAAAGCCTCCACTAAATTCAATCTCTTCCTCTTGAACACGGATAGAACGATAGGTTCGTTGCTGCTTTTTCTTAATCTCTTCGGGAAGATCTTCGGCATCGATACTAAGAAACCATCGAACATTGGCTTTTTCCAGTTGCATAAAACCAGCCGCTTTGTTCTCCTGATTCAAGTGTACCGTTTGCTTGACCGTTTTGCCAAAAATCCATGTTAGCATATCAAAAAAGTGAATGCCAATGTTTGTAGCTATTCCTCCTGATTTGGAAGCTTCTCCTTTCCATGAAAAAGCATACCAATTCCCTCTTCCGGTAATATATGTTAAATCAATATCATATATTTTATCTGGATTTTTCGCAATCTTTTCTTTCAATGCGATAATGGAAGGATGATGGCGCAGCTGCAGAACAGTATAAATCTTTTTTTGAGTTTCTTCTTCTAGTTCTTTAAGTGCTTCCACGTTCCATGGATTAAGAACAAGTGGTTTTTCACAAATAGCGTGTGCATCGTTTCTCAGGCTAAGGCGAATATGAGAGTCATGCAAATAATTTGGTGAACAAATAGAA